>CACZSX010000001.1 GCA_902783915.1 uncultured Erysipelotrichaceae bacterium
CCATTTTTAATTGCTTCAGTAGCTTTTGTTTTCTTTTTCTCTTTAAATGGTCTATAAATATCTTCTATTTCTACCAACTTAGAACATTTCATTATATTATCTTTTAATTCATCTGTTAATAACCCTTTTTCATCTATTAATCTAATTACGTCCTCTTTTCTTTTTAATAGATTAACTTGATAAAGATATACATCACTTATTTCTCTAATTTGTTCTTCATCCAAATTGCCAGTAGCTTCTTTTCTATATCTTGCTATAAATGGTATTGTATTACCATCTTCTAATAACTTTAAAGTACTTTCTACTTGTTTAACACTTACACTTAAATCACTACTTATTTCTTTTATAATATTTTCGTTCATTACTTATCACCAATTACCCTTGCCAAAAAAATTCCTATTATAAACATTACTATACCAATTATTATATTTAATACTGTTAATGTATTTGATACTGCACTTATAAATATTGAAATAACTGATGCCATTACAAATCCAATTATTCCAAAATATGTTGGTATTTCATATTTTTTTAATAACCAATTTATTAATTTTGCAGATAATATAAGTCCACATAATATTCCTACACCCGCAAATCCTAAAATTATTATATTATGTAATATATTATTAAAATGCGTTAAATCTTTAATTGAATCAACTATTGGTCTATAATAGCCCATAAGCATAAGCACAAAAGAACCACTAATACCAGGAAGTAGCATAGATGCTGCTGCAACAAATCCTGCAAAGAATAATCCTAGTATTTTTAATATATTTAAATTCTCTAGTGTAATTATTCTTTCACTATTTCCAACAAAAGTCATAATCATAACTATTGAAAAAGTAATTGTAAATATTATTATATTATATATTGTTTTATGTTTCTTTACTTTTTTAAATAATATAGGTGTACCACCCAAAATAATACCTATAAAAAACATTATTGTTATAAACGGAAACTTATCTAAACATATACTTATAATATTACTAAATAGAAGCAAACCAATTGCTACACCTATTACTAATAATATTACAAATTTAATATTATCTTTTATTTTCTTTCTAAAATTACTAATTATATCTATTAATTTTTCATATATACCTAGAGTTATTGCAAGAGTTCCGCCACTTACTCCTGGTATTATATTTGCAATACCTAATACAAATCCTTTTAATATTGTCATAATATTATTCATAAAACCACCTTTATAATTATAACATAATTTAAAAATATGTTATACTTTATATGGAGGTAATTTATGTTTAAAGAATTATTAGAAAAAACTTTTGATTTAGGAATTCAATTAATAATTGCATTACTTGTGTTACTTATTGGATTTAAAATTATTAATGTTATTGAGAAAAGATTAAAGAAAGAGCATAAAATGTCAAAATTAGATGCTTCTGTTAAATCATTCTTAATAAGTCTATTATGTATTGCGTTAAAGGTAATGTTATTTATTATAGCAGCATCTATAATAGGTATCCCTACTACATCATTTATTACTATTTTAGGTTCTGCTGGTTTAGCAGTTGGTCTTGCGCTTCAAGGTGGATTATCTAATCTTGCCGGAGGCGTAATGATACTTATATTTAAACCATTTAAAGTAGGTGATTTTATTGAATCTGGTGATAAGCAAGGTACTGTTAAATCTATTACTATGTTTTACACAAACTTAGTTACACCTGATAATAAGGTAATACATTTACCAAACGGTGCTTTATCAAATAATACTATAGTAAATTATAATTCAAATCCTATTAGAAGATTAGACTTAGAATTTAATGTTGCTTATGATACAAAAATTGATAAAGTTAAGAAAGTAATAAATGAAGTATTTGATAAATCACAATACATATTACAAGATAATGATAGAACAATAAGATTATTTAAACATGGCGATAGTTCTCTTACATTTGTTGCAAGAGGATGGGTTAAAAGTGAAAACTATTGGGATGCATTATTTGAATTAGAAGAAGAAGTAAAAGAAGCTTTTGATAAGAATAATATTGTTATTCCATATCCACAATTAGACATACATCAAAAATAAAAATGACTTAAAAGTCATTTTTTTATTTTCTTATTAAATGCACTGGTAAACCATCTTTAAATATTGGTAATAATTCTCCATTTATTAATGGTTTAGCATATTCTATATATTCTTTTTTTAATTGATTATTTTTAATATCAATCCATTCGATTGGTATTTTCTTTTCTATATTTGCAATATTATGGATATCATATATATCTGTTGTACTACTATATTTACCATTTTTTCTTTTAATTGTAACCATCATACCCGTATTACCTTTAACTGCTTCTTTTACTGCTCTTTTTCCAACCATAATAGCTTCTTTTATATCAGTTAGAGATGCTAAATGAGTTGCTGCTCTTTGTAATGTAGAAAATTCAATCGCACGTGTTTTTAAACCTGTTTTATTTGCAATTATATTAGCGAGTGTACTAGCACATCCAGACAATTGTTTATGACCAAATGCATCTAATTTTCTATCGCTACTATTTAATTCACACACAAATTTACCATCACTTGTTTTTATACCTTCTGATACAGCAATAACTACGCTTGATTTTTTACTTGCTAAATCTTTTACTTTAGATACAAATTTATCTAGATCAAAATCCACTTCAGGAAGATATATGGCATCTACTCCTTCACAAGTATCATCTTTTGCAAGCGATGCTGCTGCAGTTAACCATCCAGCATGTCTACCCATTATCTCTACTATACATATAGTTGGTTTTACAACACCAAATGATGCATTATCTCTTATTATTTCTTTTAAACTAGTAGCTATATACTTAGCAGCACTCCCATATCCTGGGCAATGGTCTGTTATTGGTAAATCATTATCTATAGTTTTAGGTATACCCATAAACTTTTGACTCTTATTATGTTCTTTTGCATAATCAGATAACATTTTAATTGTATCCATAGAGTCATTACCACCTATATAGAATAATGCATCGATTTTATGTTTATCTAATATTTTAAATATCTTTTCATATACTTCTTCATTACCTTCTATTTTAGGTAATTTATATCTACAAGAACCTAAAAATGCAGATGGTGTTCTTTTTAATAATTCAATATTATCTTTGTCATTTAAATAACTATCTAAATCAATAATATTATCATTTAAAAAACCTTCTATTCCATGTACCATTCCATACACTTTTTCAATACCTAATTTCTTAGCTTCTTCATATACTCCAACTACACTTGAATTAATAACTGCAGTTGGTCCTCCTGATTGTCCTACTATAATATTCTTCATAAATCCTCCTATTTTTCCACAAAATATATTATATCTGAAATTTGTCTTGTAGTATATATTAAATTTTTTGCTGCATTTGTATTTCTATCTTTAAATACTAAATTAGTACTTCCTCCACCATCTAAATTATATGCTTCTATACATCCATATTTTTTCATTAATTTTGCTAATCCTGCAAAATTAAATCCCTTACTTCTATTAGTAGTACTATTTGTTACAATTATAAAATTATTTTTATCTATTTGGCCAAAGGCATTTCTTATATTATTTGCAGTACTTAGATTACTTGTAACATTGCCATTATGTATAAGTACTGGGGCAAATGAAAATGTATATTTTACTCCATCACTAACCATTTTATCAAATTCTAATACATTAGCAGTTATATCATTATAATGACTAAGATTATAATAATTAAAATATCCATCACTTTTTAAACCATATGTATATACTCCTAATTTCGGAATAACTATATTTGTAAAATTTCTTTTAACTTCACCATCTACCATTACTACTGGTGAAATACTCGAATTCTTCCATTTTGGAAAAATCTTTGCAATTTTAACATAGAATGCATTGCTAACAAATCCACTACCATTAGCACCTATCATTGCTTTATCATTATAATCATTTGCTTTTGCGGCATAACTCATTATATGCTGCGCTGTATCAATAGATGGGAATGGTTCTTTAACTGCTGTTTTAAATTGATTATAAGCATCACTTACCCATATATGAGTTATATAATAAGTTGGGTAACTTTCCACCCAATATTTTAAAGAATCCCCATAAAATTCTTTAACTATTTTTGATGATTCAGTAGGCATATATGGTCCATAAAAATAATTACAACTAATTTCACCTTTATTACCAGCTTTATCATATACCTCAACTATTCCAGTATCTACTAAAGAATCATATGTAAAAGTATCATTAAAATATATATTTTCACCATATTTTAATGTTTTAATTCCACTACTATCTACAACATCTAAATAGAAAATAGTATTATTATTTTCTTTATATAAATATGCATTACATGTACCAGTTGGTGCTTCTCTATCTATATTACTTACTGTAAATTTTATATTATCAGTTCTACCACTTCTATTAACCATTTTAACAGCATACATACCATTTTCTTTAATAGTTAAATTAGCAGTGTCCTTATACACTTTAGAATCATTAATTATAAAATAACTAAAATCATTAATATTACTTAATAACTTTAAATTTATTTTGTCATTTGTTGGACTTTTATCATAAGATATTGTATACCTATCACCAGTAACAAATACTTTTCTAACTAATTTTTTACTTCTTTTATTTATTTTTAATGTGTATTCTACTTTATATTCTCCTATTTTAAAATCATTTACATTACTCTTAATACTTACATAATCACTATAATCTACACCATCATTACTTAATAATCTATAACCTGGTTCTAAATACTTATTACCAAATTTTACAACTATATCACTATCTCCAATTAAAGAAAAATTAATATCATCAATAGGATTTTTTACTACATTAACAATTCTTTTAACAGAATTATGTTTCCAAATATTATTTATATAATATTTAACTTCATATTCTCCTATCTTATCAAAATTTATATTACTGCTTATTTTTACTTTATTATTAGAAATATTATTTTTATAATTATATGCAGTATATCCAGGTTCTACAAAAATACCACCTTCATATACATTAATTACTTCATTACCATTTAATACTATCTTATAAGTACTTATTTCTTTTAATCCACCAATAACAAAAAACAATGTAATTATTATTAAACCAAGTACAGTTATTTGACTAAATATAGGTAATTTTATAAAACTTTGGATTGTTTTTCTTAGAATATGAGCGTGATTCAAATTATTATTATTTCTATTCATACTTATCACACTCCTATCTTTTTATTTTAACACATATAATTGCCTATTTTTCAATATAAAATAAAATTTTACATAAAATAAACAGATAAGTTTACTTATCTGTTTAAAAATACTCTTAAAAGTTTTGATAGACCACTTGACTCTTTAGTAGATGATTTCTTACTTCTTCTTGTTTTCTTACCACTTTTCTTATTATCAGAAGAATCTAAAATATCTCCAATACTACCTGCAAGCATTTCTATTGTACCTTGATTATCTTTTAAAGTTTTTTTAATCTTTTCAAAATCAACCTTTTTCTTTTCTTTTTTCTTAGGTTCTTTTTTTTCTTTTACTTCAATTAATTTTGCCATTACTTATCACCAGCAGTATCTTCTTCTAATTCATGAATACATCTTCTACATGGTTCAGTTAAGTGTTTTTCATATGCAGCTTTTACAGTTCCAAAATAAACATTTTCACTATTTTTTAACGCTGGACAATCCTTGTCAACATGGTATTTCTTACTATGTTCAGCCCAATAAACAATTGCTTCACCAGCATCATTTGTATCATAATGCTTACTTGCCAAAACTTCTTTTTGAGCTCTATCTAATTGTTCTTGAGATATTGGATTAAAATCATAACTACTTACACCAGCTATTAACATTAATATAACTGCAATAACTGATACAATAGTCTTATTTTTCTTATCCATATCCTTATCAGTAAGTACTAATATAATGATTGGTAAGAATGCAATAACTGAAATTATTGTTCCTAAATTATTTTGAATCCAGAACTTAGTCTTATTCTTTTCACTAGCAGGATCAATATGATTAGCCTTCTTCCATAATAATGAACCAATTATAACTACTATACAGTCAATAACTAGGCATACAATTAAAAAAGTAGTTTCACTCATACTTGGTAACCAATTAATAACATCTTTTAGTCTTAAGATACCAATAACTTCCATGAATATACCAACAAGCCATAAACATACTGCTGCTATTCTTCTAGGTACTGCACCTTCCCTAGGTGTTTCTTTTACTTCAACAAGTTTTCCTTTTGAATCAACACCTATTTTTTTGCCGCCTTCTTCTTTTTCAGCAACTTCAATAATGTTTCTCTCTTTCTTTGCCATAACTCCACTCCTTTACTAATTTAAATATATCACATTTTTATTTTAAATACTATAACTATTTATAAAAGCAAAACATAAAATAGTTTTTTATTATATAAATGGTGCAATTATGACTTCTGCAACCAAAAGCAAATAAAATATCATAAATATATAATGTAAAAATTTAACAAAAGAGTTTTCACCATTTTTTGTTGAAAGAAAAGCAAAACGAAATATAAAATAACCTATACCAAGTGGGCATCCGTTATAAGGGAATGATATATTGATTTTTTCTGGTATTGGAAAACCACCAGAATAACTACACATAGAATATAACCCATAAATAAATAGTCCTAATACATACATAGTTAAAATAAAATCAAACACTTCAAACTTAGTAGGTTTAGCATTCATATAAGTATTTGCTACTAATACATCTTTATCTTCATCACTTACATAATATTTAATATATATATCTTTATCACCTTTAGGAGCTATTCCATTAAATAAAATAGTTTTTTCTTCGCCATTAATAGTAGTTACTAAATAATTTCTAACCATTTCAATTCCACCAACAAGACTAGATGTGCTAACTATTTTGTATTCATCTTTCTGAAGAAGCACGATATCATATTTATTACTATTTTTATTCCATAGTGCTTTAGAAAGCAAACTTAATAATGAAAATACTACTATAAGGCCGCCTAAAACAAACACTACTTCACGTGGTAAAGTAATATCCTTATATAGTAATGCAAGTATAATACTTGCAAGCCCAAAAATAAAACTTAAGAACAATAATACTTTAATTATTATGTTGCTATATTTAAAAGTTAATAAAAAATGTTTCTTATCAATTAAAAAATAGAATTGAAATACTAACATTGAAACACCAATTATAGTTATTAAAATAATTATATTACTCATATTATCACCTATAATTATTATAACATAAAAAAATGTCGATTACACGACAATTTTTACATATGGAGCAAGTGATGGGAATCGAACCCACGTCTCAGCCTTGGCAAGGCCGCGTACTAGCCGTTGTACTACACCTGCATAAACATGCTTTAAAAGCACATTTATAATAACATAATTATTTAATATAATCAATAACATTATTAATATTTATTTCAAAAATTTCATTAGAGTTTCTATATTTTAATTCAACTATATTTTCAGAAGCTCTTTTTCCAACTATTACTCTTACTGGTATTCCTATTAAATCCATATCATTTAATTTAATACCCATTCTTTCATCTCTATCGTCTAATAATGATTCAATACCTTTGCTTAATAAATCATCATATAATTTATTCGCCAATTTATTTTGCACTTCATCTTTAGTATTAGCTATTACTATACATACTTTAAATGGTGCTACTGACATAGGCCATATAATACCTTTTTCATCATTATTTTGCTCTACTATAGCAGCCATACATCTACCTGGTCCTATTCCATAAGAACCCATTACTACAGGTTTTAATGTATTATTTTCATCCACATAATTCAAACCTAGTTTTTCAGAATATTTAGTACCCAATTTAAATGTATTACCTATTTCTATACCTTTTTTAAAGTATAATTTAGAGCCACAACTTGGACATATATCCCCTTCTTTAACATTTACTATATCACCAACTAAATCATAGTTAATATCTTTTACATTAACATTTATATAGTGATAATTTAATTTATTTGCTCCACAGCAGAAATTCTTCATAGTAAGTATTTCATCATCTATTACTACTTTACAATTTAAATCAATAGGCCCGGTAAACCCTGGTACTGCATTAGATTTAGCAATTAATTCATCATTTGCAAATGATATTTCTTTAGCATTTAACAATTTTAATGCCTTAGTTTCATTTAATTCTCTATTACCTCTAATAAAGAATATTACTAATTCATTGTCAACATTCATAATCATTGCTTTAACTGTATTATCTATATTAATATTTAAATATTCTGCAACTTCTTCTATTGTATGTTTATTAATAGTTTCTACTAATTCTTTTTCTAATTCAGTATCATTATTTATACTACTTGATACATGTTTAGTTATTTCTAAATTAGATGAAAAATCACATTTATCACATAATACAAGTGTATCTTCACCTATTTCTGTTTCGGCTTGAAATTCTTCAGACAAAAGTCCACCCATAACACCAGTATCAGCTTTTACTATTCTATATTTTATACCCATCTTATCAAATGCATTTCTATAAGCATTATACATATTATTATAAGATACATCTAATCCTTCTAAATCTTTATCAAAAGAATATGCATCTTTCATAACAAATTCTCTAACTCGTATAAGACCATATCTAGGTCTTGCTTCATCTCTAAACTTAGTTTGAAATTGATACAGAGAATAAGGCATATCTTTGTATGATCTTATATTTGCAATACTTGCTATAGTAAATAATTCTTCATGAGTAGGTCCAAGTATATAATCTCTATTAAATCTATCTTTCAACGAGAAACTACTACTACCAAAAGATTGTACTCTTCCAGTTGCTTCATATATCTCTTTTGGAATTAATGTAGGCATAGAAAGTTCTAACGCACCAGTAGAATTCATTTCTCTTCTAATTATTTCTTCAATATTATTTAATACTCTAAGCCCTAGAGGAAGATACATATAAACACCAGCAGAACTCTTTTTAATCATTCCACTTCTTACTAATAAGTTCCCACTTACTGAATCTTCATCTTTAATATCTTCTCTAATTGTATAGAAAAAATTATTCTTTAATTTCATGCAAATCACCAATTTCATTATAGCAAAAAAAATAGACTTCTTCTAGTCTATTTATTCTTGTTTAAATACTTTCGCATAATAATTATTCTGTAATATTAAATTTGATATTTTAAATTGATTATCTACAATAGTATTATACTTATCAATATATGATTCATCTACCATTTCACTATCCCTTGATATAGTTTCATTAGTTACAGAATTATATTTGGCTTTATCTGTTATCCAACTTCTATTAGATAATACTACTAATCCTTCAGAATCGGATAATAAATCTTGTCCCATTATAAATCTCGAATCATAATCTTTACCAAATAAATTTAATATAGTTGGTAATACATCTGGTTGAGATCCCACTTTATCTACTTTTATTGTTTCCATATTATTGTTCCATATTATTAAATTAGATTGATATATTTCAAAAGGATCAGTTCTATCTACTTCAGATACCTCATTTATATGATCATCACTAAGTCCATATGGATAATGATCAGGAGTCAAAACTATTACAGTATCATCTAATTTACCAGCTTCTTCTAATTTTGCAATTAAAGATTCTAATGCTCTATCTAATTCTATATTACTTGCTAAATAACCTTTAACTCTGTCAGAGTATGGTAAATCTTTTACTAAATCCCAATTTTTTACTGCCATCTTATTATTTGCTTTAACATAACTTAAATGACCGCTTAATGTAATATAATATGCGAAGAATGGTTCTTCACTATTAATATATTCATTTACTGTAGCATTTACCATTTCTAAATCACTCTCATGGAAAGTACCACATGTTACATTAAGTCCATTGTAACAGGATTTAAAATTCTTATATCCTAGTGCTTTAAAATACGCTGTACGATTATAGAAAGTACCATCATAATTATGATATACATTTATATTATAATCATTAAAACTATTAGCAAATATGTATGGACTATATATATTTCTATGAGCATATAGTGTCAACGTGTCCCCTCTACTAGATATAATAGACCATTCTGTTCTAAATTCACCATCTGCTGTACTAGCAGGGTATAAAGGTGAATAATAATTATTAAATACAAAGCCACTATTAGCTAATTTATATAACGTAGGTGTTAATTCTTCATTTATAGCTATTGGATCTAAACTTTCCGCCAAGAAAAATACTACATTCTTTCCTTCAAACATTCCTGTATATTCATTCTTTTTAGTACCAGTTAATTTAGAAAAATATTCATGCATCATAAGAATAATTTTATTATCCTCATTAGCTTTTAAACTATCAAAATCTATATTTAAAGTATTATATTGAACCTCTACTTCTGGTGCTTTAGTTTCATTATTATCTATTAATATTTCTACTTTCTTCTCTTCCATACCAAATAATGTTCTATTTAAATCAATATACATAGTATTAATAAGACCAAACTTCTTCGCAGATAATATTGGTGCATGAGTATTAAAATACAAATTATGAGAAGAATATATAGCTTTCTTATCAGTACCTATATAACCAAGTGTTATACTACTTAAGAATATAAAACATGCAAATGAAAGCGCTGTCCCCTTAAAACTATTCTTAGAAAAATCAAAAAATTTCTTTTTTAATACAAAATATAATATAACTGGAATTGTAAGACAAATATAATTAAATAAACTACTTACTATTGTTTGTAAAATTGTTCTCCAAAATTCAAATACTTGACCACCATTAGTCATTGAATACACTGAAAACACACTATTATATACTTGGAAATATACCATTTGTGCAAAGAATATAAAATATAAACCAAGTATTACTATAGTGCTAATAAATTTATTGAACTTTTCCCCAAATAATGTAGTTACACAATACAATATTGTAGCAACAGGCAAACAGAATACTATCATTTCTATAAAGTCACTATCAATAATGTTTCTAAATATTGTCATTCTATATATACATTCAAATGATATTATTAGGAAAAACCAAAATAAAATTAAGAATGTCTTCTTTCTATTCATTCTATCAACTCCAATTTAAACTACTGCACTAATATTTTACCACATTTTTTAACAAAGTTGACAAAAAATTAAAAATATGTATAATAATGTCAAAAAAGAAGGGGGTATTTTTTATGGAATATATTGAAAAATATGATGATTATAATATGTTTGATGAATTAACTAGTGAAAGTTATTTAACTATTACTACCGATATTGCAAATGAAGTAGCAATAAAAAAAGAAGAAGTAACTACTATTACACTACAATTTGAAGATAAGAAAAGAGAAATAAGAGTTACAAAATCAGAAATAACTCGTTTAAAAAGAAAATTAAATAGTTTAAACAAAGAAAAAAGAGAAATTGGTAAACATTTAAGACAAGAACAAAGAAGTTTAAATGTTGATACAAAATTCTTAAGTCAACTAAATAGAGCTATAAGTAAACCAAATGGTCGTCATATGGTTGATAAACAAAAAAGAAAACTATTATAAAAAGAGATTACATTAAATCTCTTTTTTTCTCTTCCGGATTTTTATATATAGTTTTCTTGCATAATGAGCCTATTAATTTGTATCCATAGGAGCAAGAATACTCATAGTCTTCATATGCCTTATATGAATATTCTTGAATACATTTTGTCCCAACCAATTTACCAATCGTACAATAATAATTTGATGATCCGTTTATGTATTCTTTATAACATTTATTACCCCATTGCACTTCATCATAATTACATCTGGAAGAATGTGATCCAAATATGAATCTACATCTAGATCCATATGCAGTATAATAAATAGGGCAATTTGAAGATGTCAACGCAGGGGTTTCCACATAATATATGCAATTATTCCCCACTAATTTTTCATTATATGAACTATTATTACAATAATAATTTACTTCATATGTAGCTTCAATTATTTCTTCTTTAACACATGTATCACCAATCAAATCATACCCATCAGCACAGTAATATTTATTGCTATTTGAAACATAAAAGTGGCAAAATAAAGTAACAATCATAACAATAGAAAAAAACATATTAATACTTTAGCAAACTTTTTATTCATACTACCACAAATCCATATTATTTATTTTATGTTTTATATTGTATCATAAACTTACACATTTTACAAAAATAAAGAGATTCAACGAATCTCTTATTTTTATTGGAGGGCCTAGTCGGATTTGAACCAACGCTCGGGGAGTTGCAGTCCCATGCCTTACCACTTGGCTATAGGCCCATGTGCAATAATTATATTACATTATTTGCTTTTTTTCAATACTTTATCATATTTAATGCAAAAAAAGATAAAATATTACTATTTTATCTTATATATATACTCTATATCTCTCGTTTTAATTGTTAATTCAATACTATCTGCCTTTTTCATATCTTCATTTACACCTAAATATATATTATCTCCATTATATCCATTAGGTGTTATAACATTTATATTTTCATTAAATATAGAATTACCAATCTTATATTTTATATTACCACTTTCTTTTAATATTTTTATTAAATTTGAATTTGAATCACTATTTATTGATAATACAATACCATATGTATAAACTATATATTTTAATTTATTACCTACTTGATAAGTAAATTCTTCTTCTATATCTACATTATTAATTTTAAATTTTATATTACTATCTTTTATTATTAATTCCTGCCCTAAATTATATGATACATTTCTAATATCTTGATCTATATTTTTAGGCTCTATATTTATTCTATAATATAAAGCACTTGCTTCATTATTTTTTACTTTTAAACTATCAGTATACCTTAATGTAATAGGTTTTTTTAATTCCTCATCACTTAATATATATACTGCAATAAAATCCTTTGATTCTTTTGATAGTGTTTGGTTATTATAACCTTTACCGATATCAACAAATGAATCATAATATGTATTTTTAGGAGAATATACATTATCACCTATTTCTAATCTTAAATTATTAAGTTTCAATCCCCTTTTTTTATCTAATAAATTATTTAAATTAAATTTAACTATTAAATAACTATTATTTCCTTTAAATATTTTATTTCCTTTACTATCTTTTTTTGTTATTAAAGTCTCTATAACTTTAAATTCAAAATTATCTAATTTTATTACTTCATTTTCAGTATATCTTTTATTTGCAACAATACTTCTTGCAATAAACACTCCTGGCATTACTACTAATAATAGAAATAAAATTAATAAAATTATAAATCTATTTTCAAAATAAAATGCTTTTAATTCTTCTTTCTGCATTGCTGCTTTCATTTTTAATTTATCTTTATCAAATTTAGTAGCAATTTCTATTTCTTCATTATCTTCTTCATCTATTTGTAGTTCATGTATATCTTCACCGAAATTGAATTTCTTTACATCAAATCCAACTGCTCTAATAAAATAAAATCCTACTAATATAAATTGTAAATAGTAACTAATCATCCATATATCTCTTATTATTCTTGATATTCTTGGATCTATGCCATCAAATATAATTGTTGTCATTATTCCTCTTGAAATAACTAAAACAACTATAAATCCAATATAATAAATAATACTTGATATATAAAACAAAGTTGGTTTATCTTTTTTTCTGAATAGTACTATTATCATTACAGCAGCACCTATTAATATAAATGCTAATATGGTAATAAATAATGGTAATGTATCTGATATTAATGTTTCACTATCTATAAATTGCCTTGTCTTAGCATAATCATTAAAAAAATTATATGCTATTTTAGTTCTATATAATATATAACCAGAAATTAATAGCATAATAAAATGTATTAATTTAAAGTTTCTTATTAAAAATGCATACGGTTTTCTTATTATCATATAAGTCACCCCTTATTATCAACACTATTATACTATAATAAAACATAAAAAAAAAGATTATTTAGAATCTTTTCTTATAGCATACTTTTTCTTTTCTTTCATCATGTACTCTGTAATCATAGTCTCTATTTCACTTAATGCGGCTTTATCAATATTATTTATTATTGCGAGTTCTTTTATAGTATCTATTATTATTTTACCCCATATTATACCAGAATTTACTTTTAAATCATTAAACATATCTGGTGTTACAGCATAAAAGAAGTAACCAAATAATACTCTTTTTCTTGCAAATAATAATCTTTTATTAGTAAGTGCTACAACAAATGTATTAGGTATAGATATAGACCTATTATTTTTTTGACCAGCAAAAACATATAAAAGCTTTTCATCAGGATTCAAATGATTTTCCATTACTTCACAATGTCTTTTAACTCTAAATGCTAATGTACCTGAATATTTCTTTTTAAATTTTAATACCTCACTATATACACTCATAAATCCTCCTACATCTTATTCTTATCTAAGAAATTTATTAATTCTTCTTCAGTCATTGAATACATTCTATAATCTTTTATATTCCCATTCTTTACTATTAATATTGCTGGTACAAACCATTGCTTACTAAATATCTCATTTGATTCATTTAATTTTCTAATACTTTGATCAGTTTCCAGTTCATCTGTATTTAAGTAATATACTTTTATATTTTTCTGACTAGATACTTTTTCTAATGTAGTAGAAAACTTTTGACATACACTATCACTTGATGTACATATATATATAAGTGTTGAATCTTTTGATTTTAATAATGATAAATACTTATCTATTGATACTTTATTAAATGATTTATTTGATGGATTAGTTGAATATACAACAAAATTCCTAATAGCTGAATATTCTTTAATACCATTTATTGCTGATATAGATTGCTTATCTTTAATAGTAACCAAAATAGGAACATTTTCTAAATCAACTATATATGAATTACTCTCTTTTAATTCTTTTAATTCATTATCATCTAAATTAGATATATCTAATTTCTTTATTTTTATTTTAAACTCATTCTCTATTTTTTTCAAACTTAATTCATAACTATCGCAACCAACACAATCTTTATTAGTAATGTATATATACTCTAACCCACTATTTTCTACATATAAATTTAAATATTTCTTTAAACTTATATTTTCAAATTTAATGTCAACATTATTATTATTTTTCCTTATAATTAATACAATGAAAAATATAATTAAAACAACAATAAGACCCGCAAAAAACAATAAGAATCTTCTATCAAATATTTCTTTTAAGTTTTCTTTTAAAGAATACTCTTTTTCATGAATAGTTCCTGTTTTTTGAATATCAGATTTTTCTTCAACTATTTTTTCTTTTTCAAAAACAACCTCAGGTTCTTTAACTATTTCTTCAGTAATAATCTTCTTTTGAACTATCTTATCTTGCGTATTCTTTTGTACTGCTTTTTTCTTCACTGATGTAGTCTTTTTCTCTACTGAAGTAACTTTCTTACTAATTGCACTACTATTTTTACTAGTTCTTCTTTTTACACTATTATTTACTTTTTTATTGCTAGTAACCTTTTTTGTTGTTTTCTTTGCCTTTTTAGTAGACTTACCCTTCTTATTAGCCATAATTTCACCCCATAAACAACCAAATCAAACTTATTATAATTAATTTATATGGTTTAGTCAATTGAAATATAACACTTTTAAGTGTCCTTCATATATTATTATAGGTGTTAAAATGAAATATACTACATTAGATAAAATTGATATTAATAAAAAATATTTAATTAGTGATGTTTTATTAGATGAGCATACAAAAAAAAGAATGTATGATTTAGGTATTATTGAAAATAGCATAATTGAATCTCTATATAAAAGTCCATTTGGTGATCCAGTTGCATATCTAGTAAAGGAAACAATAATCGCAATAAGAAATAGTGATGCAGAAAAAATTATTGTTAGGAGGATTTAAATGGGATTAACTAATAGTTCTATGGTTAATAATGAATTTTTATATAAAGATAATGAATCTGATATTGTAGTTGCACTTGTTGGAAGTCCAAATGTTGGAAAAAGTACAATTTTCAACTCGCTTACTGGTTTAAATCAACATACTGGAAATTGGACAGGTAAAACTGTAACATCTTCTTTTGGTAAATATAGTTATAAAGATGAAAATTTTATATTAGTTGATTTACCTGGTACTTATTCATTAACTCCAAATTCAAAGGAAGAAGAAGTTACAAGAGATTTTATTGCATTCTATAATCCTATGGTTACAGTTGTTGTTATTGATGCAACTACTATTGAAAGAAATTTAAATATTGTATTTCAAACTATGGAAATTACAAATAATGTTATATTATGCATTAATTTAATAGATGAAGCAGAAAAAAGAAATATTGAAATTGATATAGAATCATTAAAAAATGAATTAAAAATACCAATAGTATGTACAAGTGCTAGAAATAATAATGGATTAGATAGATTAATGAAATTAATCTATGATAAAAGCAATGGATTAAATATTAAAAAAGAAATAATATATAATTCTAAAATAGAAGAATCTATTAATACTATTAATAAATATTTAAATGATAATATTAATTATAAAAATAATAGATGGTTAAGTTTAAAATTATTAACAGATGATTCGATTATTGAATCTATTAAAATTAATTTAAATTATGATGTATTAAGTGATACTAAATTAATAGATTTAATCAATATAGAAAAAAATAAATTTGATGATTTAAATAAAGAAATAATAAAAAGAAATATGTTGGAAGCGTCTAGAATTTATTTTAAGTGTGTAAAAATTAATAATAGAAATAGAAATTTAAAAATAGATAAATTATTAACATCTAAAATTACTGGTATTCCTATAATGATATTATTATTTGCATTTATATTTTGGATTACTATTAAGGGAGCAAATTATCCATCTAAATTATTATCAAATCTATTATTTGGATTAGAAAAACATATTTATACTTTTCTAGATGTTATAGGAGTACCTGTATTTATAATTAATTTATTAGTAAATGGTGTCTATAAAACTGTTGCTTGGGTAGTATCTGTTATGCTACCACCTATGGCTATATTTTTTCCATTATTCACATTACTTGAAGATTTAGGATATTTACCAAGACTTGCCTTTAATATGGATAAATTATTTAATAAAGCAGGTGCACATGGTAAACAATCTTTAACCATGTGCATGGGATTTGGGTGTAATGCATGTGGTGTAGTTGGATGTAGAATAATAAATTCAAAAAGAGAAAGATTAATTGCAATATTGACTAATGTATTTGTACCTTGTAATGGTAGATTTCCCACTTTAATTACGCTTATTGTATTATTTTTTGCAAGTTCTTCTATTAAATCTACTATAATATTACTATCTTTAATAATTTTTTCTGTAATAGTTACCCTTTTAGTATCTAAACTATTATCTAAATTATTAAAAGGTATACCATCATCATATATACTTGAATTACCTCCATTTAGAAAACCTAAAATAGGTCAAGTAATAGTTAGATCAATTTTTGATAGAACTCTATATGTGCTAGGAAGAGCTATAACTGTAGCCGCACCTATGGGACTTATTATATGGATTTTATCAAATACATATATTAGTGAATTATCAATTATAAAATATATATCTAATTACATAGATCCATTTGCAAGATTATTTGGTATTGATGGTGTAATACTACTATCATTTATACTTGGATTCCCTGCAAACGAAATAGTAATACCTATAGCAATTATGATATATTCGTCATCTACTTCTCTTAAAGATTTAGATTTATTATCGCTTAAAACATTATTGATAGATAATGGTTGGACTTATATAACTGCTATATGTACAATTATATTTACTTTGATACATTTTCCTTGTGGTACAACAATTCTAACTATTAAAAAAGAAACTAACAGTATAAAGTGGACAATATTATCTATAATATTACCTACTATAATTGGATTAATGCTATGCTTTATTATTAATTTAGTGTTATAATTTATCTATAAGGTAGTGATATTATGGCATCATCAATGATACATATTGCGATTGCAAATGAATTAAATAAAAATTTAAAAAGAGACAGTCAAAGATTATTAGTAGGTTCAATCGCACCAGATATATCAAAACTTGTTGGTGAAAATAAAGTTAGAAGTCATTTTTTAGACGATGAAAACAATGATATTCCAAATATTGATAAATTTTTAATCAAGTATAGAAATCATTTAAATGATGATTTTGTACTTGGATACTATATACATTTACTTACTGATTACTTGTGGGTTAAATATTTTATGACAGAAATAAGTGACGATAATTATATAACAAAATTAGATGGTACAAAAATAAAGTTATCAGGTAAAATGTTACTTTTATATATTTATAATGATTATACAAATTTAAACATTAAATTGATTGATAAATATAATTTGGATTTAAAAATATTTTATAATGAACTCCCTAATTTCAATAATATAATTGAAGAGATACCCATGGATAAAATTAGTTTAATAGTTAATAAAGCTGGAGAAATAATTGCAAATACAAAAGAAAATAAAGATATGACTTTTAATATAAATAATATTAATAAATTTATAGATACTTCTGTAAAATTAATACAATCTGAATTAGAAAAAGAAAAAATCGATTAAATCGATTTTTTAATTATTTTTATAATTTTGATACCAATTATTTAATTTTTCTTTACTTTGACTTAAGATTTTACTACTAGAATCTTTTACATAAGATGCTGCTTTCTTAGTATAATCAACTATTTCTTCTTTAGCATTTATAACAGAATTATATTCTTCTTCACTTAATTTTTCATTGAGAAAATCGCTTAGATTACTAGAACCTTTTTTAATCAATTCAGATGCTTTATTATAAATCTTAGTTGTTGTATTTGTAATACTTTCTTTATAATTAGGTACTTTAGATTCTATTGCTACATCTATTTTATTTGCTAAACTAAGTACTTTTTCCTTACCCTCATTTGATAATTCTTTAAATGTTACTCCTTTAATAGTAGCATCATAAAATAAGAAGTCTACTATAGTTATAAAAGTTGATTTTAATGACTCTTTATTAATATTTTTAGTTTTTACATCAGATAATGTATTTTGTAAAGTTTCTATTACTGCTTTATCCTTAGCTGTATATTTATCTTTTATTTTAGGTTCTTCATTTTTAGTATTTTTATCTTCTATATTAATATCTTTTACTTCATTTTCTATAATATTTATTTCATCTTTATTATCTATATCTTTAATATCATTATTTATCTTTTCTATATTTACTAAATTATTATTTCTACTGTTAATATTTAATCCTACTAAAATTCCAATAATAAGTACAAGAAATATAATTATTATTATATAAAACTTGTCTTTCATAAAACCACCTCTTAATCGCGAGTAGTATATCATACATATGTCAAATAATCAATTGCCAAAAATTGTACAATATGACGTAAAAATGTTGAAAAAAAAGATAGTTTTGGGTATAATATTAATATGATAGGATGATATCAGTCTTATCTATGCCTTAAATTAGATATAAATGGAGCTATATTTAATTTAAAAAAATAAGAAAATAAAGGAGTATATTATGAGAGGAAGAAAGAAAAGTTTAAGTTTATTAGTTTTTGCTTTAGTTGCTGTAATTGCATTAGGCGTTGGTTATGCTGCAATAAGTGCAATAACATTAACAATTAATGGTACTGCTCATGCTGAAGGTAACCAAGATAACTTTATAGTTGAATTTAATGATGCTAATGGTAAAACAACAATAACTGACTCAGTTTCTGGTGCTATAGCTAACTATGATGAAACAGCTAATAGTGGTAATAAGACTCAAGCTTATGTAGATACTACTAATGATTCTACAAAGCACACTGGAAAATTTGATCTATATGGTTTTACTGCTTTAAATGAATATGCTGATGTTACATTTACAGTAATTAATAGATCACCTGATTTAAAAGCTAAATTATGTAGTGCTGATATCGTAGTTACTGGCGGATCTGCTAGTACATTTACAAGTACTGCAAGTTTACCAAGTGCTACAGGCACACCAGCTTGTGTAGAATTAAATGCTAATGGTGGTGAAACAACAATAGTTGTAAGAACTACATTAAATACTACACCAGTTACTACAGTTGATGCTAATAACTTGCAAGTGCAATTTACTGCACAACCAGTTGCAAACAGATAATACTTTTATGTAATGCTCCAATACATAAATAAATCTAAAGGAGAAAGAGTATGAAGAAAGATAAATTGAGATTATATATACTTGAAATATTTCTTATATTGTTTCTTATATTTACTCTTTTCTCCACTAGATTATTAACAAATAAATTATCTGTTTCAATATTTTTAGTGTTATATGCATTTATTGTAAGAAAAAATATAAAAAGTTCAAAAGCAATTTCTATTCATAGTATAGAAGTAACTAAATATATGATTATATTTGCATTTTTATATCTTGCTCTATACTATTTAATAGGATTATATGTTGGATATTATAAAGCTACATATAATTTTGGTTTTTGGACATTATTTAATCAAATATTACCAATAGTATTGATAATATGTTCTTCAGAAGTTTTAAGAAAAGAATTTCTAAGTGATAAAAGAAAATTATCATTAATTATTACGTTTATTTTTGGTGTATTAGTTGATTTAGTAATATATACTAATATATATAATTTAAGTACTTTAGCCGGTTTTTTAGAGGCTATGGGATATGTATTTTTTGCATCCTTAGCAAATAACTTATTATATAACTATGTATGTGTTCGCTTTGGTATAAAGCCAAACATAATATATAGAATAATAACTACTATATATTTGTATATTATCCCTATTACGCCAGATGTTCATATGTATTTTAAAACTTTTGCAAGAATAATTTTCCCAATTATTATTTTATTAGTATTATTTGATACTTATGAAAAGAAAAATCAAATATTAACAGTTAAAAATAAAAAATTTAGAATTGCATTAACTGCAATTATGATCACTATAGTTACCCTATTTACTATGTTAATATCATGTAGATTTAAATATGGATTAATAGTAATTGGTTCTAATTCAATGTTTAATGTATTAGAAAAAGGTGATGCTGTAGTATTTGATACTAAGTATAATAATTTAAATGAAGGAATGGTAGTTCTTTATAAAAAAGATAGAATTACTATTGTACATAGAATCATACGTATTGAAGATGTAAATGGTGAAAAAAGATTCTATACAAAAGGAGATAACAACTCAAGTGAAGATGAAGGATACAGAACTTATGACAATATCATTGGAGTTGTAAATTTAAAAGTTAAAAGAATAGGTTTACCTACTATTTGGATTAATGAATTATTTAATAAATAAAGGATGTGTTTATTTATGCTAGAAAGTAAAAGAGAAAGAAACAAGTTATTAATTAGTGTAATGCTAGTAATAGCAATTTTTATGCTGCTTTTGGGAGGTTATTTTGTTTATAGATTTTATTCTTCAAATAAAGAAGAATATGTCAAATTAAGTGAAAAAAGTGAACTAGATTATAAAGTATGCTTAAAAGAAAATAACTTTTATGATGATAAATGCTTAGATAAGAATAATCAGTATGTTGCATCCCTTATTGATTATATTCCTGCAAAATTCGACTATGATTTAAAATTTTTAGGTAAAAGTATTAACTTTAAATACATATATAAGGTAGAAGCAAGATTCAATGTAATAGATAAAGATAATAAAAGAACTTTATTTACTAAAAAAGAAGTATTATATGAATCAGAAGAGAAAAGTGTTAGTAATGAAGCTCATATAAAATATGATTTAAACATTGATTATAATAAATATAATGATTTATTAAGTAAATTTGTTACTATTTATGATTTAGATGAAACAATTAATGATTTAAATGTTTATCTTAAAGTAAATATTACCGATGGTAATACCCTTATGGAAGATATTACTAAAGACTCTGTTGTTAGTTTATCTATTCCATTGACTAGAAAAACAGTTGATGTAAATATTAAAGCTGCTGAAGGAATTAGTAATACTAATGTGCTTATAAAAGATAATGAAAATAATACATTAAATATGGTAAGTGCATTTGTATGTGTACTTATATCATTAATGATAATTGCATATCTAATATATTATTATTTAAGTACAAGAACTGTTCTAGAAATATATCAAACTAGAATTAAAAAGATTACTTCAACATATGATTCTTATATTCAAAGAATTTCAGGAAATTATCCAATTGGTGCTTCTCAAATATGTAAAGTTGTAAGTTTTAGAGATATGTTAGAAATTAAAGACACTTCTGATAAACCTTTATTGATGCTTGAAAATGAAGCTAAAACTGGTACATTCTTTATGATACCTGTTGGTGAAGGAGTTATATATACGTATGCTCTTAGAGTTGAAGATATTATGGCTGAACAAGATGGTACAAATCCCCCAGATTATGATATAACTGATTTTGATATTAAAGAGGAAAAACCAAAACGTAAAAAGAAATATACTAAAGAAAAGATTAAAGAAGATATTGAAAAAACAACAATGTTAAATATTATTGATGATAAAAATGCTATTAAGGGAACAAAAGATAATGATGAAAGTTTATATGATCAGTTAGAAAAAACTGCTACATTTAAATCAATAAAAGATAATTATTATTTTCCAGATACTAAAATTAAAAAGAAAAAGAAAACAACTAAAAACAAGAATAAATAATAGACACTTTTATAGTGTCTATTCTATTAAAAGGAGGATATATGAAAAGTAAAAGAAATTTTAATATTTTGTTATTTCTATTTATTTCTATACTTTTTGTATCTATAGGTTATGCTGCTATATCAGGAGTTGGTCTTAGAATTAATGGTACTGCACATGCAAATGCTAATAGTAATGAATTTATAGTTAAATTTAGTTCTTCTTCTTCTGATAGTGAAGCTTATAGCAGCTGTCTTTCTAGTAATGGAACAATTACAGATTGTGCTGAAATATACGATTTAAGTGTTGTAAGTGATAGAGTTGCAACTTTTGATATAAGAGGATTACAAGGATATGGTGATACCGCAACAATTAAATTTAAAATTTTAAATGAGAGTACAAATGGTAGTAGTGCTTCATTAAGTGTATCTGCTACGACTAATACAAATAGTGAATACTTTGATTTATCAACTGAGTTAAGTCAAAGTACTATTGCGCCAAATCAATATTCAATATTAACTATCAAAATTAAAGTTAAAAAAGTTTTATATACTAGTAGTACACAAAGCACTAATGTTACTGTAACAGTTACTCCAACAGAAATATAAAAGTCATATTAATGACTTTTTTCTATGTTATAATAATATTGAGGTGATAATATGATTAAATCAAAAGGTTGGAATTGGGAAATAGTAAAAGAAGACGAAAATTGTATTTGGAAAAATCCAAGTATAGAATCTTATTACCTATTAAATAGATGGGCTTCACAAAATAAGAAAGATTTGTTAGATTTAGGTTGTGGTATTGGAAGACATGCAATTATGTTTGGTAAAAATGGTTTCAATGTTTCTTGTTTTGATATAAGTGAAGATGGTATTAATAAAACCAGAAAATGGGCAGAAAGTGAAGGATTAAAATTCAACTATATGGTTGGAGATATGCTCGAACTCCCCTATAATAATGATTCATTTGATTCAGTACTATGTGTAAATGTAATTTCACACACTGATACCGAAGGTATGAAAAAAGTAGTAAATGAATTATATAGAATTATGAAAAAAGATGCTGAATGTTATTTAACATTAGGATCAAAAGATACTTGGGGGTTTAAACAAACTGATTGGCCTTTAGTAGATCCAAATACAAGATTAAGAATGGAAGAAGGTCCAGAATATAAAACTCCTCATTTCTATGCTGACTATGACTTGATAATGGACTTATTTAAAGATTTTAAAATCGTAAATATAAGACAAGTAGTTGATTATTATGAAAGAGATAATAAAGTATTTGATTCATATCATTATCATGTAATAATTAAAAAAATTTAATAAGTTTGTCTTAATATAATATACTATATTAGGTGACTAATATGAATTTTGTAATTATAAGTATTATAATAATATCTATTGTTGGCACATTATCACATTTTTTATATGATATAAGTAATCATAATATAATAATAGGTTTATTTGCTGCTGTTAATGAAAGTACTTGGGAACACATTAAAATAGCACTTACTCCTACTCTATTATGGTCATTAATAGATGGTTATTTATTTGGAATGAATCCAAATTACTTTTTAGCAAAATTTGTTAGTTTATTTATAATAATATTATTGATGCCTTTAATTTTTTATGGTTATCAATTTATATATAAAAAACAAAGCATATTTATAAATATATTAAGTTTTTATATAGTAATAATTTGTAGTCAATTATCATTCTATTACCTATTAAAAATGAATAGTATTAATTTTATATATAGTTATATATCATGCATAGGCATATTTATAATATTTGGTGGATATATGATACATACATTATTACCTGCTAAAAATTTTATATTTAAAGATCCAATAACTAATAAATATGGATTTAAAGGACATTCAAAATAACTCAACATAAGGTTGAGTTATTTTCAACTATAAAGTTATTTATTTTTATTATTTATAATGATATTATTGATTTGGAAGGTGATAATATGAATAAAAATTTAAAAACAATAATTTTAGTTATATGTGGAATAATTATAGGTGGTTTAATTGTATTTTTAGTAAAACCAACAGATACATTAAAAGCATTACCAAAGCAAGAAAAATCAGAGGGACTTAGAGGAGTATATGATATTGATAAAAATATCAATGAAAAAACAATTGATAATTATTTGGGAAGACCTGATGTAGCATATAGAGATGTTAGAATGTTAGGAGATACTGCTACTTGGGAAAATAAAGGTGGTGTAAGAGATTTGACTGGATTTGTAGAAGGATTTGAAGTTATACCTTATGCTTATTTAACTGAATTCCCACAAGAATATATTGATCAAAAGAAATCAGAAAATGTATCAGGTTTATATGAAGGTAAAACATTATTTAGATTGGAAAATGGTAAATATGTTGCGAACTATAAAGAATCAATGGAAATACTTGAATATATATTCCCTAAAGATAAAACAATATTTATAATGTGTGGTGCTGGTGGATATGCTAATTTCACTAAGCAAATGTTAGGGGCACTTGGATGGGATACATCTAAAATATATAATGTTGGTGGTTTCTGGAATTATGAAGGTACTAAAGCAATAAGTACTAAAGTTGAAGGTTCTGATAAATGTGATTTTTCTAAAGTACCATATCATAATATAGATTTTGATAGATTAACAGAGGTTAAATAATGCTAAAAAAAGTATTATTATTAATTACCTGTATAATACTATTAACTGGATGTTCAAAAACTATAGAAAAATTTTATTTAAGTGATGAATTTTATAATAAAGGTACATTTATAAAAATTAAAAGTGATGATTTAAAAAATTATAAAGATAAAAACTATGTAATATTTACATATAATAATTTTTGTAGTCTTTCTATTCCTTGTGATGAAATATTTCAAGAATCAATGACTAATAATAAAATAGATTTCTTATCTATTTCATTTGAAGAATTTAAAAAAACTGAACTATATAAGATAGTTAAATATGCTCCATCTATAATTGTAGTAAAAAATAATGAAATAGTGGCATATTTAGATGCTGAAAAAGATAGTGACTTAGAAAAATATCAAGATGTAGATAAATTTACTGAATGGTTAAGTAAATATATATATTTAAAAAAATAAGATTAGTCTTATTTTTTTATTTAAATGAAAATTGAATAATAACTAAATATAATGTATAATTTAAATATAATAGAGGTGATATTTAAATGATTAAAAAACACATATTTATGATAGCAATTATTTTTATGACTTTTATAACTTTATCTACAAAAGTTATGGCTGATGGATTTGCTTTTACAAAGCAACCTATAGGAGGTACAACTGAACATAATAAAGATTTTATAATTACATGGGAAACTAATAATAATAGTTGTCAATATATGCTTCAAATGCGTGATGGTGCTGGTTATGACTGGGGAAACGCTGATTATGTTACTTCTCCACATAAAGAAAATTATAGCTTTGATTTCAAATCTGATTATCGTATTATGGCTATGTGTGGTGATGATACATATTATAGTAATCCTATTACAATTTCATGGGTTAAACCAAATAATATAACTACAGCAAGTTTAAAAGATATTGAAATTGGTGATTTACCACTTGGATATAATAATTCTAAAACATACCCTGTTTCTATAACTAATACTGGTACATATGAAATTATATCTCCAAAGTTAGTATTTGGCGAAGGATATGATTATTGTGAAATAATTCAAAATAAAACACCACACAATATTAAACCTGGTGAAACAGATAATACAACTTGGAGTATTAAACCTAAAAAAGGACTTGGTATTGGTAGGTATGATACTTATGTATATTTAAAATCTGAAAATATTCCAGCAGGTACATCTTTTGCAGTATTATTTTGGGTAATTGAAAGTGATGTAAAAATAACTTATAGTGCATCTGCTAGTTCAATAGATTTTGGAACTCTTAATAAAGGATATTCTAAGCAAGAAGATAAAAACTTTGTTGTAAAAGCTACTGGTACTGGTAATTTAAGTCATGTACATATTGCTAGAGGAGAATCAAACAATACCTTCTTTGATATTCAAACTAACTCCCCTACTATAGATACATTATCGGCAGGTACTGATACTGGAAAGAATTGGTCAATAAAACTTAGAAGTGGACTTGAACCTGGTAGTTATTCTGAACAAATTAAAGTATATGCAGATGAACTTAAAAATCCAGTAATAGCTACTATAAA
>CACZSX010000002.1 GCA_902783915.1 uncultured Erysipelotrichaceae bacterium
AGTATCTAATTTTATTTCTTTCCAAGTATTATTTTCATATTTTTCAATATAATAATCTGGCCCATATGTATATGTATCTTCTGAATTATTTCCTATAATAAATGTAGCACCTTCATTTGTCAATGTACCACCTTTTAATACTAATGTAATAGGTCCTTCTAATTTATCTATACTTTTATATACACGATTTGTTTTATTATAGATTTGTATACCAAATATTTCTATTCTTAAACCTTTTTCATATCCACCAGGAATATTTTCATTAAGAGCATGTACTTTTGTAATATTATAAATTAATCCTTTATATATTGTAGATCCTCCATCTTTTAATCTAATTATTCCTATTGGTATTATAAGTAATATAATTAATACTACTACTATACTTAATATTATCTTTTTCATATTTACTCCTTTATTATGGATTTTAATAAATCTATAAATTCTTTTTCAGTAATATCATTAGATTCTACATTAAAATTATATCCATTATAATTAAATTTAGCAACAAATGAATTATTATATCTATATATTTCTAATTTAGTAAAATTAATCCTAGATATATTTGGTTGTTCAATACTTATATCAATATTACCTATTGGTATATTTTTATCTGATACACCTATTATTATTCTTCTATTATTTTTAGTATTAAAACACCAATACTCATAATTATTAATTTTATTATCCTTAAATTTAACTCTAAAATAGTCCTTATTATCAAAATCTTTTGGTATAGTTAAATTATTTAATACTTCAAAATAAGGTATAGAATAGTAATCATCTATATAATTATTTGATGCTTTAGTAGTATTGTTCAAATTATAATTTGAAGTCACACTTATATCATTAATATTTATAATTATATTATCATTAGTTGTAGTTTTGAAAGTACCTTTTAACATTTCTGGTTTAGAATTTTTATAAAATATAAATACTACTAATACTATACATACTGGTACAAGTAAGTAATAATAATTAGATTTATTATTCATTTTATTAATTATTTGATTATAATTATTTTTCTTGTTAATATCTTTATCAATAATATCTTTAAATTTTTCTTTATTAGTCATATTATTCACACTCCTTTCCAAAAGTAGTGCTTAATTCCTTTAATGTTCTATAAATTAAATTTTTTACATATGATTCTGTTACATTTAATTCTTTACTTATTTCTTTAATAGATAATTCTAACTTATAATATAAATAAAATATTTTAGGTATATCTTGATTCTTTTTGTTTTTAATATATTCCCATATTAAACTCCAATCATTATTTTTAATGATTAAATTCTCTATATTTATATTACTTTTAATAGATATTTCTTTATCATTAAATATAGAAATGGTTCTTATTCTATCAATTAAAGTATAATGCTTTTTTATTTTATTAATTGCTATACCTATTAAAAAACTTTTAATATTTGATTCTTCAATATTCTTTTTATTTAAAATCTTCCAAAATTCTAAATAAGTATCTTGAATAATATCATTAGCATCATTAATATTATGGCACTTTATTATTACATACTTTAATACATCAGAATAAGTTTCTTCATATATATTATTAAATTTCTTTAGGTTACTTTGGCTAGTCATATCATCACCTACTATAATAATCCTTTAAAATTATTAAAAAGTTTCATTTTTTAAAAAAGAATTAGTTACCTAATTCTTATTGCCAAAATCTAATACATAAGATTCTGTATCATCAAAATTTATTGGGCTTCTTCTCTTATCTAATAAGAAATGTTTTAAGCATTTTTCTAATTCTTCTCTGTTAATAGGTTTTGCTAAGTATTCTAAAAAACCTTCTTTTAAATAGTTTTCTCTCATACCTACTAATGCATTAGCAGTAAGTGCTATGACAGGTGTTTTAAAATTAGGATCTTGTTTTAATATTTTTAATACTTCTGTACCACTCATATTTGGCATCATGTCATCCATTAATATTAAATCATATGTAATAGTTTTTACCTTTTCAATACATTCAGCACCACTTAATGCAGTATCAATATTTAGACCATATTTTTCTAATAATTTACATGCTACTTTTATATTTAAATTATTATCATCTACTACTAATATCTTTTTATTTTCAAACTTTAATTCTTTTTTTTCTACTACTGCTGTCATTATTTCTTTTTCTACGCTTGGTTCTTTTGCAATTATTTCTTGTGCAACATAAATTGTAAATTTAGACCCTTCACCATATATACTTTGCACTATTACTTTACCACCCATAAGTTCTATTAATTGTTTAGTAATAGCAAGTCCTAAACCAGTACCTTCTATAGTACCATTTTTATCTTCTTCAAGTCTTTGAAATTTATTAAATAATTTCTCAACATTTTCTGGTTTTATACCTCTTCCAGTATCTTCTACGCTTATTATTAATTTACAAGTATTTTCTTCATTTACACAATTAACTTTAAAGCCAACACTACCTGAATCTGTATATTTAACTGCATTAGTTAAAAGATTAATTACACACTTTTTTAAATTTGCTTGATCTCCATATAATTTGTATGGTAAATCTTCTGCTATTTTAACATTGAACTCTAAATTCTTATCTAATATTCTTGGTTCTAATAATTTAACTGCATCTTCAAATAATTTTTTAGGATTATATCTAATACTTGTAAGTTCTAATTTACCAGATTCAATCTTAGATATATCCAATATACCATTTATTGTTTCAAGCAATGTATTTGCTGCTGTTATAACATCTCTTGCATTTTCTTTTGCTTCATCTAATGTTTTAGCTTCTGCTATACATTGATTAAAACCTACTATTGCGTTTAGAGGTGTCCTTATTTCATGACTCATATTTGATAAAAAATCTGTCTTAGCTTGATTTGATTTTTCTGCTTGCTGTTTTGCTATATTTAATTCCTGTACCATTTTTAGATCTGGATTTTCTATTGTATGAAACATTATTAAAGCTGCTACTGTTGCAAGAAATTCTAGGCATATAAATTCGGGTACTAATGCTCTTAATATTAAAACTACTACTATGAATACTAATAAGAACATTATAGGTGCTATTTTTTCTTTTAACTTATCTTTATTTATTATTGATAAGACAAATGTAGCTAATAACATTATTCCACTTAATGCTGAAGTAATATCTACCATAACACCTCTTGTCACCATATATGTCAAATCATTAGTAACTTCTAAATATGTAGGTGTAAAAAATATTAATATTAATACAATCATATTAGCTATCCCATAATATTTTGATATATTCTTTGGTTTAGAATAACACAAATACACTATATATAACATAAGATTAATAAAATAATTTACTATTGCAAAGCATTCTACTCTATTCATAAACATTATTAAATTATTATCATATTTAATGTATATTAAATATACTGCTAATATACAAAATATACACATTAAAAGCGTATCAATTATCATAGAAAAATAAAGTGTATTTTCTTTTCTTATATTTGTTACCTTATATCTATATAAAATAAATAGTAATATACTTAAAATAAGACCACATAATGGTATATATAAATTATACATAGAATCACCTCTATTATAAGTTAATTATATCACATATAAAAGAAAAACGATTATCATTTTCTTCCTGATAATCGTTTAGATAACAAATATGCATTAGATGAATTTATTTCTATTTCATCTAAGTGTTTAAAAGCTTCTTCATTAGTTACTACTGGTTTACCAACCTTTGCTTTACCTATTCTTTTTTCATCTAATAAATCAAGTTTATAACCAATACTTGGTATATCACACGCACTTATTAATTCCTTTTTTAATGCTATCCATTTCTCTTTTAAAGATATTCCATCGCTTTCTAATTCGGATCTTTTATATGACGAATATTTTTCCATTAAATTGTAATATATGGTATTCATTTCATCTATTACTTCATCTTTTTTAGAAAATATATCATCATCTTTACCTACATATATAATTCTTCCTCTTTTCGAATAACATCTTTTCTTACCTATTTCATCATAATGAAGTATAGTAGGTACTACAGGGCATCCTGTTTCTTTTGCAAGTCTTATCGCACCTATATTTATATCTTGTATTAACCAACATTCAGAGTTATGGGCATCTGATGCATGTATTCCATCAGTTATACCATCATCATCTAAATTCCAATAACCCTCTGAATATATAATTATATTCCCGCCATTTTCTAATACATATTTCATCTTATTATATGTTGATTTTCTACTTTCAGCACTATCTCTTTTTAAAGCAATCATACCATTAGCCCATAAACCAAGGCCACTACTAGTTTCTAATACTAATTTTTCATTACCAAACACAATATAACCATGTTTATTAACAGCATTAGCACCTAATACTATATCATCTGCCTGTCTATGATTAATTATAAATATTTTACCTTTATTATTTATTTTTTCACTAGGTTCACGTACTAGTTTATAATCTGTCTGTGTTAAATATATCATTCTAAGTAATGGTGAAAATATTTTTCTAATTTTTATACCTTTTTTTGATAAAGCAGTTTCTACATCATTACTCATTAAATAACTAACACTATGACTTGTGCCATTTTTTAAATCACTTAATATTTCTTTTAATTTAGACATATTTAACCTCCAAATCGTTTAATATAATATATTATTAACTATTAAAAGTCAAATTAATTACCTACTATATACCTTTTCATCATTATTATCTAAATCCACTTCTTTTGTTCTATTAGTTTGAAAACTAAAATCATATAATACATTGTGTGTAATCCATTCTCTTAACATAGCATCTTTTGTTCTATCCCAATCTGTTGGATATTCTCTTTCATAGTTAAGTAATATTTCTAATATTTTGTTCATTCTATTAATACTTCGTATTTCATATGAATTACAAATTCTCATATTTGGATTTTTATTATCTCTTCCATCTACTACATAAATATCTTCAGTATCATCATTTCTAATACTATCAATAAATTTTTCATTACCAATATATATATTACTACCACCTATTGTTGCATAAGGTATTATGCCTTCTATAGTATATTCTTCATAATAACTAATTTGTTCTTCATTTGCTTTTATTTTAGGAGTGAATAGTAAAACTAAACATGTTGATAAAATTAATATTGATTTTTTCTTTTTATCTAATTTTTTCATACACCCTCCTAATATTAAATTATTATATCATAAAAAAGTAGTAATTAATTACTACTTTTATATTTATTAACATAATTATATAAGGAATCAACTGCTATAGCATTTAATGACATATCACTTCTTAAACCTTTTATGTATGCGAAATAACCTGCTGTAGCTATCATTGCCGCATTATCTGTACAATATTTAATTGGTGGTACAGAAAAATTTATATTATTTTCATTACATAAAGTTTCAAACTTTTCCCTAAGTGCTTTATTAGCAGCTACACCACCACTCATTATTAATTTATTAACATTATATTTTTCTATTGCTTTCATAGTTTTCTTAGTTATTATTTTTACAACTGTATTTTGAAAGCTTGTAGCAAGATCTGCTTTATTTATTTGATTGCCTCTTTGTTCTTCATTATGAACTAAATTTATAACTGCACTTTTAAGACCACTAAAACTAAAGTTAAATGTTTCATCATCTAAAGGAAGAGGCAATTTATATGTATCATTACCTTCTTTTGATAATCTATCTATTTGTGGCCCCCCTGGATAGGGAAGATCTAATACTCTTGCAACTTTATCATAGCATTCACCAACTGCATCATCTAATGTACCACCTATTTTTTCAAATTCAAAGTGATCTTTCATATAAATAATATCAGTATGTCCACCACTTACTACTAGTGATATTAGTGGGAATTTCATGTCTTCTACTAAATTATTAGCATATATATGCCCTGCTATATGATGAACTGGTATTAATGGCTTATTATATACGAATGCTAATGTCTTTGCTATTTGAAGTCCTACCAATAATGAACCAATTAAACCAGGCCCATAAGTTACTGCAATAGCTGTTATATCATCCATAGTTATATTTAAACCATCAAACAGTTCATCTAATACCATAGTAGCACTTTCTATATGACATCTACTTGCTATTTCAGGTACTACACCACCATATTTTTTATGAATATCCATTTGTGATAAAACAATAGTTTTTATCTCAGTATTACCATTTTTAATAATACTTGCACTCATTTCATCACAACTGGATTCTATTCCTAAAATGTATACATCCATTTTATCACAACTTTCTTTGCATTAAATTAGCATCTATAGTTCCTTTTGAATAATATTTTTTTCTAATACTTACTATTTTAAAATCATTGTTTTTATATAATTTAATAGCAGCATCATTATTTACCCTTACTTCTAATGTAATATTATCGCAACCCTTTTCTTTGCATAATTCTATTACATATTTTACTAATTTATCACCTATTTTATTGTTTCTATGCATTACTTCAACTGCTACATCTATTATTTCTGCTCTGTCATCAAATATATCTACAAGTATAAATCCAACTATTTCATTATCTTCTTCATATACGAAACATTTTGATACAGGGCTTAACTTAATAAAATAATCTGGATTTATATCTCTTCCTAATACATTTACTGCATTATAATCACTTTCTTTATATTCTCTAATCATTTATATCACCAAACTTTTCTTCAGCTTCAGTCTTTTTTAAATAGTTAGG
>CACZSX010000003.1 GCA_902783915.1 uncultured Erysipelotrichaceae bacterium
TTATTTTTCTTCCCTCTGCGTATGCCAAATCAAACATTTGGTTTGTAGTTCCGCCATTTAATGTTACAGTTAAAATAATCGCATTTAAAATTTCACTGCTTCCATAATATTTATATATATATTCATCATGATTACCCAATATTTTTATATAACCAGTTATTTCGCTATTATCTCTTGGATCTAATATTGGACATGATAAATATTTTCCTGCGCACAATGTTTCTATACTTATAAATATATAACCATCATCATTTATATTGTTATATAAACTAGGATGATCAATCATATAATTATTTGCTATTCTTTCTATTTCTTTAATTGTATTATCATATAATTCCTGCTTCTTGTTTGTAAATATTCCCATTATATTAGGTATAGCAATCATTGCAATAATTGCTATAATAGCTATTACTGCTATTAATTCCATTAATGTAAACCCTTTTTTCATATATAACTCTCCTATTATATTTTTATTATAAAACATGATAAGTGTATTTTTCAAGCAAAAAATAAATATATTAAAACTTTTATTATCACATAATCAATAATATACTTTTTTTATTTATTATATTTTAAATATGTTATAATTAAATGGGTAGCTTTGTGAAAAACATATAAAGATATCAAATAAAAATATTATTAAAAGGTGATTTATGAGAAAATTAAATGAAATATTTGATACAGAATATAATACTTTAGTAAAAGATGTAAAAACTAATACTAAAGAAATAGAAGATGGAGATCTATTCGTATGTATTAAAGGATTTAATGTTGATAGGCATGATTTTGTAGATGAAGCAAAAAGAAAAGGTGCTAAAGCGTTAGTAGTAAATCATGAAGTAGATAGTGATTTACCGCAAATAGTGGTTAAAGATACTAATAAAGAATTAGCAAGTATATGTACAAAGTTCTATGACTATCCAAGTAAAAAAATGACTATGGTAGGTATTACTGGTACTGATGGTAAAACTACTACATCTACTATAATTTATGAACTATTAAATGAAATAACTAAATGTGGATATATAGGTACTAATGGCGTACATGCTCCTAATTATGATGATGATTCAAATAATACTACACCTACTACTGAGCATTTAAATAGGTTTTTAAATAATTTTTATGAAAAAGGTTGTAAATATGTATCTATGGAAGCTGGTAGCGAAGGTCTTGCTCAAGGTAGATGTGAAGGTATTTATTTTGATTATTCAGTATTTACTAATCTTACACATGAACATCTTAATTACCATAAAACAATGAATAATTATTTAATAGCAAAAAGTACTCTATTTAAGCAGACTAAAAAAGATGGTTATTCACTATTAAATATAGATGATCCATATGCTAAAGAAATGAGTAAATACTGTAATGGTAAAGTGTTATTCTATGGTAGTGATAAAAAAGCTGATTTTAGATTTACTAATGTAGTCATCACACCAGATTATACTGATTTTGATATAGTTTATTTAAATAAAACATACAATATACATTCTCCTCTACTTGGTAGATTTAATGTATATAACCTTACAGCTGCATTAGGAATACTAATTCTTATGGGATATGATATAAATAAATTTGATTTAAATGTATTATTTATAGATGGTAGAATGAATGATATAAATTTAGGTCAAGATTTTAAAGTAATAGTAGATTATGCTCATACTCCTAATGGATATTTAAATTTATTTGAACTTACTAGAACATTAAAATCAAATAGAACAATTATAGTAGCAGGATCTGCCGGTGAAAGAGATAAAACAAAAAGACCTACAATGGGTAAAATTCTTGTAGATAATGCTGATTTAGTAATATTTACATATGAAGATCCAAGAAGTGAAGATCCAAATGATATTATTGATGATTTAACTAGTGAAGTAATGGATAAACAAGATAAATTTGAAAGAGTCACTGATAGACATGAAGCTATTAAACATGCCATTGATATTGCTAAAAAAGGTGATATGGTTTTAGTACTTGGTAAAGGAGATGAAACCTATGAATGCCTAAAAGATGGTAAGATATATTTTAATGATATTGAAGAGGTAAAAAATGCTTTAAAAGATAGATTAAAATCAAAAGTTAGTCAATAATTATTATTATTAATTTAATTATTTAATATATTATAATGTGAAATATAAAATATAAAAAATCATAAATGAAACAAAAAAAATAGAAGAAATTCTATTTTTTTATTTTTAAATATTCTTCATATGTAGTCATCTTATCTACATATTTACCATCATCTTTAAAGTCTATTATTCTATTTGCAGTAGTTTCAATAAATTCATGATCATGAGTGCTAAATATTATTGGACCATTAAACGCTATTAAAGCATTATTTAAACTAGTAATAGTTTCTACATCTAAATGATCTGTAGGTTGATCAAGCATTAAGAAGTTTGCACCACTTAACATCATCTTAGATAACATACATCTTACTTTTTCACCACCAGATAATACATTTACTTTTTTTAAAACTTCTTCTCCACTAAATAACATTCTACCTAAAAATCCTCTTACAAACTCATTATCATCATTTTTAGAATATACTCTTAACCAATCTACTAGATTTTTATTGCTAGTAAAATAACTATCATGATTTTTAGGAAAATAAGAAGATATTACACTACTGCCATATATTATTTCTCCACTATCTATTTTTATTTCTCCATTTAACGCTTTAAATAAAGTAGTAATTATTATTTCATTACCAATTAATGCTATCTTATCATAATTATTTATAGTTAAATTTAAATTATTAATTAATTTTACACCATCTACACTTACACATAAATTCTTAGTAGTAAGAACATCTTTACCAATTGGTTTATCTTCTTTAAAACTAATATATGGATACTTCCTACTAGACGGTTTTATATCTTCAAGTACAATCTTATCTAATAATTTCTTCCTAGATGTTGCCTGTTTTGATTTAGATGCATTAGCAGAAAATCTTGCTATAAAGTCTTGTAATTCTTTTATTTTTTCTTCCTTTTTCTTATTTGAATCTCTCATTTGTTTTTGAATTAATTCACTAGATTTATACCAAAAATCATAGTTACCTACAAATAAAGTTATCTTTTCATAATCTATATCTACTATATGAGTACACACTTTGTTTAAAAAATGTCTATCGTGGCTTACTACAATTATAGTATTATTAAAATCTATTAAGAATTCTTCCAACCACATTTTTGCTTCTATATCAAGTCCATTAGTAGGTTCATCAAGTAGTAATATATCAGGATTACCAAATAATGCTTGTGCAAGTAAAACTTTTACTTTCTCTTTAGTAGGTATATCATTCATAATCATTTCATGATATTTTAAATCTACTCCCAAACCAGTAAGTAATATAGCAGCATCACTTTCAGCTTGCCATCCATTTAGATCTGCAAACTCACTTTCTAGTTCACCTAATCTAATACCATCTTTATCAGTAAAATCACTCTTCATATATAACTTATTTTTTTCTTCCATAATGTCGTATAACTTCCTATTACCCATTATTACAACATCTAGTGCTCTTACATCATTATATATATTATGATCTTGCTTTAAAACTGATAATCTCTCGTCTTTACCAATAGTAATATCTCCTGTAGTAGTTTCTATTTCGCCAGATAATAATTTCAAAAATGTACTCTTACCCGCTCCATTCGCACCTATTAATCCATAACAATTACCTGGTACAAACTTTAGATTAACATTTTCAAATAAAGTCCTTTTACCAAATCTTAAACTAACATTATTAACTGTAATCATAATATCACTCCAAACTTTCCTTTATTATATTAAGTAATTCATCTACCTTTTCCTTGCATTCATAATTCTCATCTAATAATGGATTATATTCAACCATATCCATACTACAAACATTAAATTTATTAAGTAATAGTTTTAATATCTTTTTAGCAGTATTAAACTTCATGCCACCATTATGATATAAATTATCAACAGATACGTTAACAGCATGAAAATCATTGTCACAAATAGAATCTAAATCAAAAGATATATGTACATACTTTGTATGAATACTACTTAATATCTCATCTATTATTTTTTCTTCATTACCTTCTATTTCATAATCATTAAAATACATAATATTATTTTCATTTATATAATCTATTTCTTCTTTTTCATAATTACTTAAACCAATATATTTTAAATTACTATTTTTTAATTTATAATTACCAATATCAAATCTACTATCACATCTTCCTATACATATTGATAATGGCATACCATGGATATTACCAGATGGAGTTGTTTTATCATTATGTATATCTGCATGTTGATCTACATATATAACTGTTACATCACCTTTATAATAATCAAGCGCAGCACTTATACTTCCTATACAAGTGGAATGATCACCACCAACTATAAATGGAATATTGCCAATTTCTAAAGAATTATATACTTCTTTATATAATTTCTTACTTATATTCATTACAGGTGCAATATATTTTATTTTAGTATTATCTTCATACATATTTGGATTATCATAATATGTGTCTATAACACTTTTTATAGAAAAATATTTATTTAAATTATTCTTTAAATAATCATATGCCTTATCTGCGCCTTCTACAGGGCATCCATATTTCATAGGCATACCTATAACTTCTACCTTTTTCATATAAGCACCTCGTTAATAAAGTATATAATAAATAATTATATATGTAAACTTAATGTCTTAAAGTTATATATTTTTTTTGCTTAATGATATAATTATATTAGGTGATAGTATGGAAGCATATAGATATGGTGAAGATACATTATTACATAGTATTGGATTTAATCCATACAAATTGGAAAGCATATTAAAAAATGGTATTTTATCTAAAAGAAAGGCGGATAGTTTAGGCGTTGCTCTAACAAAAAATTATTTTGGATATAATTTTGATGATAAAGTAAGCATGACTAGACCATTATATTCAAATAGTGAAGATCCGACATCTATATTGTATACATGGGTACCAAAAAGCATTTCAATAATAGTCGAAAATCAAGATTTTATATATGACAAAAGTGATGCATATTTTAATCATTCAGATGAAGTATTCGTACAAGATATTGTACCTATCAATAATTTTGTTGGACTTATAGTACCAGAAAAATATCATGATTATGAGATAAGAGATTTAGCAATGATCCCAATTAAATCTACAAGTTACGCAAATATAAAAGGCACGTGTGATGAATTAATTGCTTATTTAGGTACTATGAACCATAATATAAATGAAGCAGAATATAAAGAATTATTAAGAGAATTGCATCTTACTATTACTGAATTAAATTCTGATAGAGAAAATAGCGAATTACAAGATGATTTTCTTGATATAAAAATTGCTATTAACGAATTTATAGCAAATGAATCTCAAATTGCTTTTGATAAAGTATTAAGTAAAGAAGGATCAACATTATTAGATATGGTAAGCTATATAAATGATAAAACTTTAAGTCTTCCATTTTATGATATTGGCAAAAGTTTAACAAAATAAAAATGCATTAAATGCATTTTTTTATATAATTTAATACTTCTTCTTTATCATTAAAATGATATCTTATATTATTAATTATTTGATATTCTTCATGTCCTTTACCAAGTATTAATAATATATCATTTTTATTTAACATACCAATACCTTTTATTATTGCATTATGCCTATCTAATATGATTTCATAATTACTATTTTTTAAATCTTTTGTAATATCATTAATGATATTAATTGGGTTCTCGCTTCTTGGATTATCATTTGTAAATATAACATAATTACTTAAATTAGTAGATATTAAACCCATATCTTTCCTTTTAGTTTTATCTCTATCTCCGCCACATCCAATTATAGTTATTATTTTACCTTTTTTAAATTCATTAACACTATTTAAAATATTTTCTACCGCATCAGGAGTATGTGCATAATCAATTATTGCATATGCTTTTTTTATTTTTACAATATCCATTCTTCCATTGGGTAAACTTACTTTTTTTAATAACTTAATACTTTTTTTAATACTTATTCCCATATCATTTAATATGATAATACTTATTATTGAATTATAAATATTATATTTGCCTACTACATTTAATTTAACTTTATATTTTTTATTCTTATACTTAAATTTATATATTAATTTGTTAGAACATAACTTATAAGACAATATATGATAATCAGATAATTTAAATCCATAACTCATATTATAATCAAAATAATTACTATAACTATCATCTATATTTACTATTTTTAATGATTTTTCTTTAACCATATTAAATAACTTTTTCTTAGATTCTAAATAATCAGTCATATTACTATGAAAATCCAAATGATCTTTAGTTAAATTAGTAAATACTACATAATCAAATTTAATACCATATAATCTATTTTGTTTTAATGAATGACTAGATACTTCCATAACAACTACTTTAACATCATTATATACACATTCAAGTAATAAGTTATATAAAGTTAATATATCTGGTGTTGTATTGTTTAAATCTTTTATCTTATCGTCAATATAAAAACCAATTGTTCCAATATATGCAGATTTAATATTTAACTCTCTTAATATCTCATATATTAAAAAACAAGATGTAGTTTTACCATTCGTACCTGTAATACCTATTAAACACAACTTATTAATTAAAAAACTAAAATTACTAGATAATAATTCATTTAAAAACTTAGTGGTATCTCCCACTACTTTATCGCTTATTATATAAGATGCCCCATTATTAATCGCATCCACTATATAATCATGCCCATCATTTTTAATACCCTTTAATGCAATAAAAATATCCCCGTTTTTAATATCTTTTGAATTAGTTTTAATATTCATATCAATCACATTATAGTGTATGAAAAAAACATAAATAGTTGCTATTTATGTTTTTATTCTCTATTTATAAGTTTATACGCAATTAATATAACTGCAATCCATACAAATGAAATAAGTATATTTTTTAGTGCCAATACTATATCTACAGTATTAAATACTATTTGTAATAATGTAGAACCAATAATAGATGCATAATTCATTAGTAATATAATTATTACTAAATTACAAATATTTGTCTTCTTTTCATTATTCTTATTTAATAACTTATTCTTTGATACCTCTTTATATGCTAACAAATAAATTGGTATGAAACAAACTAATTCTATCAACAATGAATATAATGAAAACTTTTTATAAAATATATAAGAAAGTATATTTACGCCAAGCATTAACACTGCTGACATAAGTGATATTACCACAAATAAATTAAATATTTGTCTACTTATTGAATACTCTTCTTTATATAAATCTATTTTCTTATTAGTAATCCATAATATTATACCTGAGCATATAATATAAATTATCATTAATACAATATTACTATATAAGTCTTTAACTGGCGTCGATTTATCAATATTTGTAATTATACTTAATAATGATAAAAATGCAAGTATACCAAATCCCAAAAATATTGCATTAGATATTTTAGTCATTTTATTTTTATTCTTAAACATATATACACCTCTACATAATTATATAATATCAAAATAACTATTACAATAGTCCATTCAAAGGCGTTTTAATTACATAATATGTTGTAGGAGGAATTATGAATAAGGTAAACAATATGTATTATGATAATTATAGTAATGTTAATGATATTGTTAACATTAAAAATGAAGAATTATTACAAAAAGATTTAGTTAATGCATCTGAAGGTTTTAGAAGAGGAAATATATTTGCAGATTTATATTGGCCATATAAGAAACAAACATATAACTTCGTACCTAATAATGATAGACAAAGATTATTATTAGAAATAATGGAAAACTCATTTTATGCACATGAACTAAATCTATATTTAGATAACTATACAAATGATAAAGAAAAAATTGATCTATTTAATAAATATAATGATAAAGCAAATAAATTAATTGATGAATATAATAGAAAATATGAACCAATAATTTTAAATGATTTAAAGGAAGTACCATGGGCTTGGGAAGATAGTCCATGGCCATGGGAAGGAGTATAATATGTGGGCATATAAAAAAATGTTACAATTTCCAATTAATATTAAAAAAAGAGATCTTAAATTTGCAAAAAATATGATTACTCAATTAGGAGGAGCTAATGGTGAACTAGGTGCTGCACTTAGATATTTAAATCAAAGATATACAATGCCTGATAATAAAGGTAAAGCATTATTAACAGATATCGGTACAGAGGAAATGGGACATGCAGAAATGATATCTACAATGCTATATCAATTAACAAAAGGTGCTACAATTGAAGAAATGAAAGATGCTGGATTTGATGGCGTATATACAGAACATGGATATGGTATATATCCAACTGATGCTAATGGAGTGCCATTTACAGCAACATACTTTGCAGTAACAGGTGATCCTCTTGCAGATTTATCTGAAGATATGGCTGCAGAACAAAAGGCAAGAGCAACTTACGAAAATCTTATTAACTTAACAGATGATCCAGATGTACTGGCACCATTATCATTTTTAAGACAACGAGAAGTAGTTCACTACCAAAGATTTAAAGAATTATTTGATGAATATGTAGAAAAAGGATTACAATAGTAATCTTTTTATATAAAAAAATGTTGACATATTAAAAAAAATAAGGCATAATTATTAATGCCTACTTATGCAGGTGTAGTTTAATGGTAGAACTTCAGCCTTCCAAGCTGACCACGTGGGTTCGATTCCCATCACCTGCTCCATTTGTAAAAATCATCGCACTAGCGATGTTTTTTTATGTTATAATTAATATGGTGAGAATATGAATAAAGAATCAAAAAAAA
>CACZSX010000004.1 GCA_902783915.1 uncultured Erysipelotrichaceae bacterium
TCAGTCTTTGGATTAATAAATTTATTACCATGCCAACTTGTAGCAAGTGGTCCTGTTTCTGCTTCACCATCACCAACAACACAGGCAGCAATTAGATCTTTATTATCTAGAACAGCACCAAAAGCATGAGACATACTATAACCCAATTCTCCACCTTCATTAATTGATCCTGGTGTTTCCGGAGCAACATGACTTGATACACCACCTGGGAATGAGAATTGTTTAAATAACTTTTTCATTCCTTCTTTATCCATTGTTATATTTGGATAAGTTTCACTATATGTTCCTTCTAAATATGTATTAGATATCATTGCATTGCCACCATGACCTGGCCCTGATATATAAATCATATTTAAATCGTATTTATTTATAACTCTATTTAAGTGTGTATATATAAAGTTTTGACTTGGTACCGTTCCCCAGTGACCAACTATATTTCTTTTTATATGTTCTCTTTTTAATGGTTCAGAAAGTAATGGATTATCTAGTAAATATAACTGACACGCAGATAAATAATTAACTGCTCTAAAATATTTATCTAATCTTTGTAATTCTTCACTACTTAATACATTCTCCATAATTACCTCTTTAAACTTTCTTCAATTGCTACTGCAATAGATACCGTTGCACCAACCATAGGATTATTTCCCATACCTATAAATCCCATCATTTCTACATGCGCAGGTACTGATGAAGAACCTGCAAATTGTGCATCACTATGCATTCTTCCCATTGTATCTGTCATACCATAAGACGCTGGACCTGCTGCCATATTATCAGGATGTAAAGTTCTTCCTGTTCCACCACCTGATGCTACTGAAAAATACTTTTTACCAATTTCATTACATTCTTTTTTATATGTTCCTGCTACTGGATGTTGGAATCTAGTAGGATTTGTTGAATTACCAGTAATTGATACATCAACTCCTTCTAAATGCATTATTGCTACTCCTTCTCTAACATCATTAGCACCATAACATCTTACTTTACTTCTTTCACCATCACTATATTTAATCTCTTCTATTACATTTACTTTACCTGTATAAAAATCAAAATCAGTTTTAACATAAGTAAATCCATTAATTCTAGATATTATTTGAGCTGCATCTTTACCAAGACCATTTAGTATAACTCTAAGTGGTACATTTCTTACTTTATTAGCACTTTTTGCAATACCAATTGCACCTTCTGCTGCTGCAAAGGATTCATGACCTGCTAAAAATGCAAAACACTTAGTATCTTCGCTTAATAACATTGACGCAAGATTACCATGCCCTAGTCCTATTTTTCTATCATCAGCAACACTACCAGGTATACAAAATGCTTGTAATCCTTCACCTATTGCTTTAGCTGCATCACTTGCTTTAACACAGTTTTTCTTAATAGCAATTGCAGCACCTAATGTATATGCATAGCAAGCATCTTCAAAACATATTGTTTGAATATCTTTAACCATTTTATAAGGATCAAAACCTTTTTCTAAACATATTCTTTTAGCATCATCAAAATCTTTAATTCCATATTTATCCATAACTGGTTTAATTTGCTGCATTCTAAGTTCATAATTCTCAAACATATTATTCCTCCCTAGGATCGATTACTTTAACAGCTTCATCGAACCTTCCATAAATACCAGTAGCATCTTCTATAGCTTTAGATACATCTATACCTTTTTTAATACCATTCATCATCTTACCAATATTTACATATTTATAACCAATTATTTCATTATTTGAATCAAGACCAACTTCTACAACATATCCTTCAGTAAGTTCTAAATATCTTGGACCTTTTTCTTTAGTAGAATAAATAGTTCCTATTTGACTTCTAGTAGTTTTACCTAAATCTTCTAATCCTGCACCTACGCTTAAACCACCATCTGAAAATGCACTTTGAGTTCTTCCATATACAATCTGTAAGAATAACTCTCTCATAGCAGTATTAATAGCATCACATACTAAGTCAGTATTTAGTGCTTCTAATAATGTCTTACCTACTAATATCTCACCAGCCATAGCAGCAGAATGTGTCATACCAGAACATCCAATTGTTTCTACTAATGCTTCTTCTATAATTCCATTTTTAACATTTAAAGTTAATTTACAAGCACCTTGCTGTGGCGCACACCAACCAATACCATGAGTAAGACCAGAGATATCTTTTATTTCTTTTGCTTTTACCCATTTACCTTCTTCAGGTATTGGAGCAGGTCCATGATTAACTCTTTCTATTTTACACATGTTTTCTACTTCTTTTGTATATACCATATATCCTCCTTTATCATACATACTAATTATACAATAAAAAAGACTTATAATTAAGTCTTTTATAGTTTTTTTTGAAGTTTCTTAACAAAACCCACTTTTTCACCATCAAGAACACAAGTTTTTAACATATTTACATAGCAAGCTTCTTCATACGTAATTGGTAATCCGAGCAATAGTTTTTTATATATAGTTAATTCATTTTTAGATTTTACTATATTTCTATAACGCTCTACATCTACATTCACTTTAGAATGATTATAATTATCTGCTTTTTCTAGCAATATTTCTGATGGACTTTTTACTGTCTCATTCTTACTTGAAATTTCATAATCCGGCATTAATGTATTTAAGGTATGCGTTTCATATACCCAACTATCATGCTCAGATACCATATCTAAAGGAAGAGTTCTATAAACAGAATATGTGCTGATTGCACTCCTAATAAAAGCATCTGTTTCATCAGCAAACAAGCGATAATTAGCAGCATAAAAACCATTAATTAATGATAATTTATGACATATAGAAAATAAATTTGATTCTACACTATTTCTTCTTTTTAACATAATATCATTTTGTCTAACATGTGCAAATTCATGAAATATTGTTTCAAGAAAATAATAATTATAAAAATCAATCTTACCACCATCTATTGCTACATCTAAATCTTTATATTCTGATTCTGCTGAACTTTCCATTACTGGTATGAAAAATGTAACAGAATCTTTATTAGTTTGTCCAGTAACTGTATCACTTATTGAAGATTTATTCCCAAATTCTATTCTGGGGGGAACCATAAAATTATTATTATCTATAATTTTCTCACTTATTGTTTTAATATCATTTTTATTTAATACTTTTCTCTTTTTATTTTTGTCATATACAATTTTTGCAATTTTATCAACCATACTATACCCTCCAATTATATTTTACAATAAATAAAAATGATTGTATATAAAAAAAATAGACATAAGTCTATTTTATTTCTATTTGTTTTACTTCTTTAGTTTTGTTTGTTAATTCTTTTTTAGGTACTTCTATTTTTAATATACCATTTTTAAATTTAGCATCTATATCTTCTTCTTTAATGTCATCTCCTACGTAGAAACTACGAGAGCATTCGCCATAAAATCTTTCTCTTCTAAGAACTTTTTCTTCTTCTTTCTTTTCTTCTTTTCTAGTTTTTGCAGATATATTTAGATATCCATTATTTAATGATAATTTAATATCTTCTTTTTCAAAACCAGGCAAATCTATATCTAATATAAATCTATCCTTCTTTTCTACTACATCTGTTCTCATTAGATTTCTTTCTTTTTTAGGGAAAAAATCATCTTCAAAAAAATCATCAAACAAATCAAAACTATTTCTTCTTGGTACTAACATCATATTTATCATCTTCCTTTCAAAACAACATAATAATTAATACCATAGTAATATCCTTACTACATCTTAATAATATCACTATTTTTAGCAATTGTCAATATAGAGTGCTAATATTTGCAAAATAATTTTATAAATATATCTTTATGATTTTTTACTACTTTCTTAATAAAATTAGGATATGCTCTTAATAATCTTCTGTATAATATTCCTCTACTTTTAATTATTTCAATAACCTTACTTCTCATTTCTTCTGTATTATCTTTATCCAATACTTTGTTATCTTTTCTAATTTTAGATAATACTACTATTGATATAATTAAATCTGTTATAAATATTATTAACAAAATGATGCATATTATACTTATAATTTTTTCATTAATACTTTTATAAAATACTATTACAATAGGATTAAATACATACATCATTAACATACCTAATATTCCAAATGGTATCATAGTATTTATACATATTCTACCATTTAAATTAAATCTTTTTGTACTATAATCCCACCATCTTGCGTGATATATTTTTTCTAATATTAAACTAGTCATATATTCTAGAATTGAACAAATTATTATTGCTGCCATAAATAAATGCACTGGATAATTTATGTATTTACTAAGCAATAATGTCATGCATACCGCACCTACTCCATATATAGGACAATATGGTCCAATTAAAAAACCTCTATTTATGAATCTTTTATATTGATCATACTTTAATATTACTTCAATGACCCATCCGAAAATAGAATATGAAATAAATAATAAAAAATATAGTTTTAAATTCATGTTATCACCTATTTATTGATATGAAAATTATATCATATTATTACAGAAAAAAATAAAATGATTTCTCATTTTATTTGTTACCTACTAGTTTTGCGCATATTACAAGTGCAATCATATATAGTATTGCTGTTGCTATTAATATATATTCATATGTATGATTTGTTAAATTAAGTATCAATTCAGACATATTATTACCAGTAAGTCCTGCTACTGCCCATGCGGATAAAGTAAGACCATGTATCTTACTTATTTTCTCCATTCCAAATCTTTCAGATAACAACGCTGGTAATGTGGAAAATCCACCACCATAACCCAAATTAACTATTGATAACAATACTATTACTACTATTCCTAATAATAATGAATTACTTGAATTAGTAATAGCCATTGGGAATAAACTTATCAATGTAATAACTATACAACTAATAAATATTATCTTATATACTGTATTTCTTTCTTTCATTTTATCAGATATAGATGAGTATCCAATTCTACCTAATGCATTAAATGCTGCTGTAACAGATGGTATTACACTTATCATTGTAGCAAGTATTGCAAGATTTCTAAATGTTACATTAAGTATTTGCTTTTCATATGTAATTAGTGCAAGGCCACAATGTATATTTATAAAGAACATTAACCATATACCTAAGAATGTTTTATCTTTAAACATAGATAATGCTTTAAATTTATTCTTTTTATCTTCTTTTTCAACCCATCCATCTGGTTTCTTAAGTAATAAATGTCCAATAAACATCATTACAAAATATACTATTCCTAAAATATAGAACATACTAGATATTCCACTACTCTTTTGTATTGCTTCCATTATTGGAGTTGCAATAGCTTTTGCAAGTCCAAATCCCATAATAGATATACCTGTAGCAAGTCCTTTTTGATCTTTAAACCATAACATTAATGTTTTAACTGGTGTTAAATAACCAATACCTAATCCTATACCCATAATACATCCATAGCATAGATATATACCAAGTAGTGCTACTACACCTGTTGTATATTGAATAAATAAACCTGTGCCTAACATACCAATAGTAAAGCATATACATGCTATTAAAGATGATTTATGTATATCCTTTTCAACCATTCTTCCAGCAAATGCTGCAGACATACCTAGAAAGAATATAGCTAAAGAAAAAGCCCAACCTAAAGCAAATGTACTCATTCCTATCTTAGTAGCAATGGCTTCTTTAAACGTAGACCAACAATAAACTGTACCTATAGAACAATGTATAAGTAGTGCAGGTATTGCTGCTCTAATCCACTTATTATTTAATTTCATAACCTTACACCTCAATAAAATTATAACATCATTTAGTTTCAGTTAATGTTGCAAATGCAACATTAGTTAAATATTTGATGGTTTTTTACCCAATTTTCAAATTCTAGTTTATCTTTCTTAGATTCAATCTCTTCATGATAATAATGTTTAGTAAATTCTCCGCATGAACTACCTACTTCTTTCCCTGGTGGAGAATATGTTTTTACCCTTAAATTAGGTATTTCTTTTTTAATTCTGTTAATCCATTTATCTTCGTTCTTACTAATAGACATAGTTTTAGTTGGATTAAATTTTAAAAACTTAATTGGAATCTTGTATTTAGTTAATAAATTAATCATGGTATTTAATTCAATATCACTATCATTAACATTATCAATTAAAGTATAATGTATTTCTATTGGATTATTAGTTCTATGAAATTTTATATATTTATCAATTATTATTTTATTTGATTGAACAATATCTCTATAATTATTTAAATAATTTAATGCCTCTTCTACTGATACTTTTGTACTCGGTATCAATTCTTTTCTTTTTAAATCTATTGGATTATGTAATGAAAAGTGTATTTTAAGCGGCATATTAATACTATTTACTAATTCAGTTAATTTTAAAATATTATCATTAGGCATCATAGTAGCAAGTGCATAACTAACATCTTCATACCCAAGTCTTTCTTTTATATAATATTCGGATTTATAAACTTTTTCTATTAAATTTAAATTTAATAATGGTTCTCCTACTCCCATAAAAGATATTAATAATTTTTTCTTATTTGTTCTTCTAAAACCTATATTGTTATTTACACTTTTAACTAAACATTTTAAAAAATCTTCTATATTAATAGGCACCATTTTTTTATTTAATTTGTTATTTGTTAAATGACACATTTTACACCCCATATTACAAAAATGATGTGTAGGTACACATACCACATCCATATTCTCTTTATTCATTAAAAGTGACATTTCAATTATTCCATTATCTACTTTAAATACTGATTTAATAGTACCATCTTTATTATCTTTAAATACTCCTAAACTATTCATATAACCTCCTTATTTTTAATTATAAAAAAAGAAATATTATTAAACAAATATCTCTTTTTCATAAGGATATGAATTAAATTCATAGCGCATACATTTCAATAAATTTCTTAGGTACTGTAGTTAAAAAATCTTCTATATATACGATATCTATTTCAGATTTTGGTAAACCCTTTATATTTAATGGAACACATTCATCATCTAATAAATTCTTAATTATATATCCAACACCTAGATCTTTCTTTATAAAAGATAATATTATTTCACTAGTATGTATATTTAATACATTTTTTAATTCCACTTTGTTTTTCTTAAATAATTCATCTAATCTTTTCCTATTATCTGTACCTGGTATTGGAAGTATTAGTGGATAACCAGATATATCTTTTAACGTATAATTCTTATTTATATCACATATTTTAGTATCTTTTTTTACTGCAAAAGAGTATTCCACTTCATCTAATTTCCTTTTTTTCATTCCACCTAATACATTTATTGGTGATGTATCAATCACAAAATCTACTTGATGAGTATCTAATAAACCTAATAATTTGGCAGTACCACCCGTAATTATAGTTATTTCTATATTTGGATATTTCTTATGAAAATCTATTATTTTATCAAATAAAAAGAAAGCTCCAACATTAGAAGGCATGCCAATAGATAATTTACCTCTTTCTAGATTTTCTTCTTCTATCATATTTCTTTCAGCTATTAATAAATTATTATATGATTTTTCTACAAAATATAGTAATTCTTTACCTTTATCAGTTAATCTAACACCATTTGTTTCTCTATAAAACAATTGTACATTTAATTCGGATTCTAATTTCTTAATGGATTTACTTATTGCAGATTGCGATATATAACTATTTTCTGCGGCTTTAGTAATACTTCCACTTTTTGCAACTTCATAAAAGTTTTTATATAAGTTTAAATTAATATTACTTTTATACATACTCTCACCCACCCATATAATAAAAACTAACGTACGTTAGTTATTTTAAATGGTGCGAGAGATGGGAATCGAACCCACACGGCAAAGCCAAAGGTGTTTGAGACCTTCGCGTCTACCTATTCCGCCACTCTCGCATGAAGTAATTATAACAAATTTAATTATTTTTTACAATGTTTTTATAATTAATGATTTCAATAATTATTATCAATATTGGTAAAGATAAAATTACACCCCATACTTTAAATAAACTACCTAATATTATCATAGTCATTATATATAGCGTCTGAGGTATTTCATTACTTTCTTTGTATATTTTAGGAGTTATAAAATATGCATCAATTTGAGGCATTATAATAGATATTAATGATGTTAATATTAATACTTTTTTACTTATTACTGATGCAGTTATTATTGCTATAATATTTGTAAATATAGACCCTATAAAAGGTATAAATGTATTTAATGAATTAAGTAATCCAAGTAACAAATAATTTGAATGTCCAATTATTAGAAATAATAAGGTGTATTCTATAAATTGTATTAACATTATTTTTAAATTAGCAATTAAATAGTATCTTAATTTAGAATCTATATTAATTAATAAATCATAATATTTAAATTTATTAATTATTTTTTTTATATAATTATTATTTAATAATATACATATTGATAATATAATTATAAATAATATTTTGCCTAAGTAATTAATTATATTTTTTAATAAAAATATACTATTACTAATTAAATAATTTATTATTTTTTCTAAATATAAATCTATATTTATATTTAATGCATACTTTGTATTTATTTTATTTATAAATAGCATTAAATTATTAAATAATTCTATAATATTATCTATAAAATGTATATTAGAAAATATATAATATAAAAATATTATAAATATTATTATTGATATTATAAAAATAATTGTTTTTTGTTTTTTATATATTGGATAAATAATATAAGATAATACTATTGAAATAGTTAATAATGATAATAATTCTATAATATTATTTAAAACATTTAATTTGTTTAATAAATATATAATAAAAATAAAGAAGGTACTATTTAATAATATATTATTAATACCTTCTTTATTCATTATCTCACCTTACTATCTATTATTATAGTAACAGGTCCATCATTTCTTATATGTACATCCATTTCTGCTCCAAATATTCCAGTTTGTACATCTATATCATTTTCTTTTAATTTATTATTAAATTCTTCATATAGTTTTATAGCAAATTCACCTTTCATAGCATTCACATATGATGGTCTATTACCCTTAGTAGTATCTGCATACAAAGTAAATTGTGATATTGATAATATTTTTCCATTTATATCTTTTACTGATAAATTCATTACTCCATTTTCATCATCAAATATTCTAAGCCCCACTACTTTTTTAACTATGTAATTAATATCTTCTATAGTATCACCATCAGTAAATCCTGCTAATATTACTAATCCTTTATCTATACTTCCAGTAATTTCATTATTTACTGATACATATGATTCTAAGCTTCTTTGAACTACTACTCTCATTGTATTAACCTCTCTACTTCTATTATTTCAGGCATTTGGTATAAATCTTTTAAAAAACTATTTAACTTTGTAACATTTTCTACTATTACCAATAAATTATATGTTTGATAATCAGAATTATTAATAAGATTTATGGATTGAACTGTTACATTATGTGATGATGCCTTACTTATTATATCAACAAGCACATTATTCTTTTTATTTATCTTTATTATTACAGATGTACTATATTTATTAGTTGTATTAGGATTCCATTCAATAGGTATTATTCTATCTTCTACATCTATAATATTATGACAATTACATCTATGCACTACTATACCATTACCTCTTGTAATATATCCTATTACCTCATCTCCATTAACAGGTTTACAACAATTAGCAAGAGTTACTTTTATTTCATCCATACCACCTACTATGATATCATTTTTTACATTTGGTAGTATGTTCATATTATTAATCTTATTAAGTATTAATTCATCTTTAGATTTAGTTTCTTTATTAATAGTATTTACTACTGATAATGGATTATATTTACCATTACCAACACTTAAATATAAATCATCTATTGTTTCTTCACTAAATTCATTTAATATATCTTCAATATGATCATTAAAATCTGTAAATGGAATTTTTAATTTCCTTAATTCTTTTTCAATTAATTCCTGACCTTTCTTAATGTTTTCCGTTTTATCTATTTTAGTATAAAAGCCTTTTATTCTATTTCTTGCCTGAGAAGTATAAACAATATTAATCCATTCTTTACTAGGACCTTTAGAATTTTTATTAATATTTATTTTTACTATGTCGCCATCTTTTAATTTATAATCTAGAGGTACTATACTATCATTTACCATAGCACCAACCATTTTATCACCAATATTTGTATGTACTTTATATGCAAAATCTATTGGTGTACTGCCTAGTGGAAGTTCAATTACATCACCTTTTGGTGTATATACATAAATATCTTTATCAAGAGCTTCTTTTTTTACATTATTTACAAAATCTTCATCCGTTTCAGCTTCAGATTTATTATTTTCAATTATATTCCTAAACATCTGGAGTTTTTGCTCCATAACATTCTTTATAGCTTCTTTTTCATCAATTTTTTCTTTATAAGCCCAATGTGATGCAATGCCGTATTCAGCTATTTTATCCATTTCATAAGTTCGTATTTGAACCTCATATAATTTTCCGCCTATGCCAAATATAGTTGTATGAAGAGATTGATACATATTTTCTTTAGGCATTGCTATATAATCTTTAAATCTTTTAGATAAAGGTTTATATTTTGAATGAATAAGTCCAAGTGTTAGATAACATTCACTTTCTGTATTAACGTATACTCTAAGCGCTAAAATATCGTATATTTCTTCAAATTTTTTGCCATTCTGCATCTTATTATAAATACTATAAATACTTTTACTTCTACCCTTTATTTCATGTTTAATATTATGTTCATCAAGTAAATTTGATATGCTTTCTTTCATTTCTAAGATTGCACTATCTCTTTCGATTTTAGTATTATTAAGTCTAGTAACTATATCATAATATACATCTGGTTTATAATACCTTAATGATATATCTTCTAATTCACTTTTTATATAATGTATTCCAAGACGATGTGCAATAGGTGCTAAAATTTCTAATGTTTCTCTTGCCTTTTCTTTCCTACTTTCTTCAGGTATTGCATACAATGTTTTCATATTATGAAGTCTATCAGCAAGTTTAATAATTATTACTCTAACATCTTCACAAAGACCTACTAATATCTTTTTATAATAATTTATTTGATATTCTGAATCAGCAGATAAAGATAAATTATTAATTCTAGTAACTTCTTTTACTAAAGTAGCAATATTATCACCAAAGTTTTCTTTCAATTCTTCATATGTAATATTGTCAGTTCTTGTTACATCATGAAGTAATGCTGCACAAAGTGTTTCATAATCAGAATGTATTTTAGTTAAAATATATGTAACATTTAATGGATGATTTATATAATCTTCACCTGTATTCCTTTTTTCACCACTATGAATTTTATTTGCATAATTATAAGCTTTTTCTATCATTTCTAGTTCAGATTCATCGGTAATATATAACTTACAAGCACTAAAAAAACTTTCAAATGTTATACTTTCTTCTTCCATAATTCCTCCTATATATCTAAAATTTCAGTATCTTCTAAATTTGGCTCTCTAGCCTCATTAGATACTTTATTTATTAAATAGTTGTTAATACTATCTACATCTACAGAAAATATATCTTCTACCATTTCACATAAAGTAAGTTCTTTACTTTTAGTCCACTTCTTATCAGTTAAATAATTCCATATATCTGCTTCTTTTATATTTTTATAGCCAATCTTATTAAACTCACTACACTTAGAAATAAGTGCCGGTTTAATTCTATCATATAACTCTTGTAGTGATTTAAATTCATAATCCATAATACCACCAAATTAATTATATCATAATATATTAAATATTTAGAACTCTTTTAACATATTATTTCATAGGTGAACATATGAAAAACACTTTTCTTAAATCTACAATTATATTACTAATTGGTGGTTTTATTACTAAAATATTAGGTATGATTATCAAAATAGTTACAAATAGATTATTAGGGAGTGTTGGATTAGGTATATATATGCTTATAACTCCTACATTTATGTTGCTCATAACTATTGCTCAACTAGGGTTCCCAATAGCAATTAGTAAATTAGTAGCAGAAGAAAAATTTAATAATAAAAATCTAGTGTTTTCAATAATTCCTTTTTCATTAATAATTAATTTATTAATAATGATTACATTAATATTTCTATCTAAATATATTGGTTTAAACTTATTACATGAAAGAAGAACCATAAGAGCATTAAAAAGTATTGGATTTGTATTACCATTTATATCTATATCTTCAATACTTAGAGGTTATTTTTTTGGCAAACAAAAAATGATCCCACATATAGTATCTAATATTACAGAAGACATAATAAGACTTATTACATTAATTATAGGTATACCAATGTTTCTAAAACATGGCATAGAAGTAGCTGTAAGTTTCATAGTAATGTCTAATATAATTAGTGAATTAACTTCTATATTCGTATTATTTATATTTTTACCAAAAAATTTTAAAATTAAAAAGGATGATTTAATACCCAAAAAGAGCAATATTAAAAATATATTAGGAATAAGTATACCAACTACAAGTAGTAGAATAATAGGAAATATCGGATATTTCTTAGAACCCGTAATAATTACTTATTTTTTACTTAGATATGGTTATTCAAATAATTATATAGTAAATGAATATGGAATTATAAATGGATATGTAATGCCTATATTATTACTTCCATCATTTTTTACACTTGCTATTAGTCAAGCACTTATACCAATAGTAAGTAAAGCATATAGCAATAATAATATTAAATATACTAAGAAAAAAATAAGACAAGCAATTATTTTTTCAATGATAATAGGAATACCCTCTACATTAATATTCTTTCTCATACCAGAATTACCTCTAAAATTAGTTTATAATACAACAAAAGGAATATCATATATGAAATTTTTGGCACCAATATGTTTACTATATTATTTTCAAACTCCATTATCCAGTAGTTTACAAGCAATGGGATATTCAAAAGATAGTTTAAAAGGAACATTACTCGGTGTATCTACTAAAATTATTACTTTAATAATTGGTTGCAATCTAAAGATTGGATTATGGGGTCTTATTATATCCACTAGTATAAATATAATAATAGTAACTTTATATGATTATACTAAAATAAAAAAATATTTAAAAAAGACTTCTAATGAAGTCTATATCTCTTAACTTTTACTTTTGGTTTTTCCTTAACATAAAGCTTTTCTTTATTAACAATTTGCATATTTAAACCACTAATTTTTTTAATATCTGCCAAAAAATTAGCAAGTTCCATATATGCAAGTTTTCTATTAGTTAAATTATTAACTCTACCAAGGCATGAATATATTGCTTGCATACAAAAATCATATCTTTTCTGCAAATATTCAGAAGCATTAAAATATGTAGAATAATCTTTCATAACAAGATTAATCATATAAGTATAATCCCCAGTTCTATTATAATTTATACTTGTTGAATCTATTTTATACTTAAGCATTATATCCCTCCTTGTGACTCATATTATTATAACCTTTTTAATTTTAATGTCAAATAAAAATGACTTAAAAGTCATTTTTTTATTTTAGTTTTTTCATTTTCAAATATTGTTCCTTCAATATCTATATTATCTAATGAACCATTTATATTTACACCAATTAATATTGCGTTTTTTAAACTTTTACCATACACATTACTTGGTATTATTGTTACATTATGTAAATTACTAAAATCCACTCCTTCACAATTAAAATCATCAAAAGATATATCAGTAAAATCAATTCTACTAATTAAATCAAATGGTAATGCGAATGTTTTTTCAGTTCTTTCCTCATTCATATACTTAAATACTATACTTTCTAATGTAAGAGGCGCTAAATTAGGTTTTATCACTTCTTCACTACTATTTTTAATACTATCTATTAAATAATCTCTTACTACATCTATTGTATTCCTACCCATATTTACTCCTATAATTTAAAAAATTGACTATAGTTAATTTCTATTATTTTGATTCACAAATTCATTTACTGTTGGATTACCAACCATATTAGAATTATACCCATTATTCATTGGTGCTTGATTCATATAACTATTATTCATTGGTACTTGATTCATATTAGAGTTATAACCTTGTTGCATATTTTGATTATACATATAATTTTGTTGCATCATATTTGGATTATATCCATTATTTCTTTTTTGCATAAACATATTAAGAAGTGATTTTCCTTCTTCTTCCTTATATAAGTATGCTGCTACTCCAATAGCTATTGATGCTATAAACATGGCATAAAAGCCTATAGAAAACCCTTTGAATCCATCATTATTAACTATTGAATTGATTGCACTAAAAAAGAAAAATCCTGATACCATATAAGTTAATTCTGTTTTATAATTTATAGCATATAACAATATTGTTGCTAAACCCAATAATATTGAAAGAATTCTAATAAATGATTTAGTTTCCCACATATTTGTACTTATACCATATAAAGATACATATGGTAAAAATACTCCTATAATTAATAACAACCCAGACCCCATTGCAATATACCTATATAAAGTATTCTTTTTCATATTACCTCCTATTTTACATTAACATTATATCACACTCTTTATATACTTTTATAATTAAATTTATCTTTTAACACTTCCTTTTCACTTAAATACCTATTATTAACTATAAAAACATTTCTTACATATTTTTTCATATTACTTAACCTATTATTAATTATGAAATTATTTTTTTTAAATTGTATGTTTTTTATATATCTTTCGAGTAAAAATCTATTAAATATAAAGTTATGATTTTTATGTTCATTAACTAATAAATTTAATAGTAAGAATAAAATAATGCATTTATTTAAATTTTTATAATTTAATATTAATGATAACAATATTAATATATATGATATATATATAGATAATATATGAGAAGTTTTAAATGCGAAGAATTTGTTTAATATAATATTTAATAGTTTAGATCCATCTAATGGTATAATTGGTAATAAATTAAACAATAATATAGTAATATTATAAGAATTAAATATTATATGTGTATATGTATTACTTTTTACACACACATTAAATAATATATAAAATATAAACTGAAGCAATATTCCGCCTAAAAATACCATAAACTCAGATAATATATTCTTATTTATATCTACATCAAAAATTGTATATCCTCCAAATGGATATATATTAATTTTTTTTATATCATAATTAAAAATAAGAGCCATTACTATATGACCTAATTCATGTATTATTATTATTAAATACATTATTAAAAATGCTTTAAATAGTCCTGTAATTATAGATAGTATACCTAATAAATAAAAAAAAGGACTTATATGAATTTTTTTATAAATATTCTTTATAATCAACTAATTTACCTTCTTTTTTAAAAACTAAATATATTTCATCACCATTTACTTCTCCTAAATATTCCCCTTTTTTTATTTGATCATATAATTTAAGATTACTATTAATATTAGAATACCAAATAGATTCGTCACCTTCAATTATTATGGTATTACCATAATCTTCTTTTTCTCCTATAAACACAACTATTCCAGAATTAATTGATGGCATTAAATAATTGTTTGATACTTTTAGTTTTACGCCATCCTTATATTTTTCTTTACTTATATATTCTATTTTTTCGCTAAATACTGGTGTTACTGGCATATACTTGTTAAAAGGTATTATGTTGCCAAAATATTTTGAATATATATTTTGAAATTTTTTAAAAGAAATATTATTAGTAAATACTTTTTCCTTTAAAAACACTTTAAATAAGGTGTTTTCTTTTGTAGATATAACTATAGAAAAAAACAATATTATTATAATTACTAATTTAATTAAAAATATTTTTACTTTAGCATTCATAATATCACCAATAAATATTATGTTTTATAAACATTTTTATACTATCCTTCAAAAAAACTATAATAACAATTATTACCAATAACTATATGATCTAATACTGGTATATTATTTAACTTACCTATTTCAATTAAATTATTTGTAAATATCCTATCTTCATTACTTGGAGTTGGATCTCCAGAAGGATGATTATGTACACATATAATAAAAGAAGCACTATTTAAATACGCTAATTTAAATATTTCCCTTGGATGAGCAACACTTCCATTTATAGTACCTATATATAATAATTTACTACATATTATTTTTTTCTTGTTATCTAAATAAAGAACATAAAAATATTCTTGTTTTTTATCTTTTAATAAGTTATTAAAATACTCATATACATCTTTCGTATTTCTAATACTTATAGAATTTATATTTTTATGTTCTAGTACTCTTCTTCCCAATTCAATACTTGCAATAAGTTCAATTGCTTTTACTTTTCCCACTCCTTTAATACTTAAGATATCATTTAGTTCAATATCTTTCATATTCCTAATATCACCAAATTTATTTAATATCATAAGTGACAATTCCTTAACCGAAATATTCTTAGTACCTGTTTTAAGTACTATAGATATAAGATCTTCATTTGAAATATTACTCACCCCATAATTAATAAGTCTTTCTCTTGGCCTATCATTTATAGGGATATCCTTAATTAAAATATTATTCATTTAATCTCCTTATATTTATTAATAATATTATTTTCAATCACTAATATTTCATTATCACTCTTACTATTAAAATCTAATTCCACATTATCTAAATAGTCAATAAATTCTATATTATCCATTTTTATATTCCTTATATAAGTATTATTCCCCAACTTATTATATATTTCCTTTATTTTTGTGGCGTTTTCTAAACTTTTTGATACACCAATATAAACTCTATAATATCCGTTATCATTTTCTAATATATAATTATTCAATTTTAAGTTATTTACTTTATCCATATTATTATAACTACCATATAAAACCATATATATATATTCTTGATTATTCATTACTTCAATTGTATCAATAGCGTCTTTTTTGTATATATAAAAAATCATATTTCCAAAGATAATACTTATCATACTTGTAAATAGAATCGTACTTAAAAACTTTTTCATAATATCACCAATATTATTTTAATAAAAAAAATATTAATAATTTGTAGAAAAAAATTACTAATATCATTAAATAAAAAAGGTGGAGTCTTCTGGGGTGAAGACTCCTTTCAGGGGGTTTTGGTTGAATTCACTCTCACATAAATCGGTAAGAGTGTGCACAAATTTATCATTTGTACAACTACATAATAATATATCTATCTTATTTTGTCAATAGTTTTACATACTTACTATTTTACAAAATATTTATTAGTAATCATATATTTATCTTTAAAATCTATTACATTTATACCTATTGGAAAAAATATATTAAATAATCTTAAAAATACTCCTGCACTTCTAGCTATTTTTGTTATACCTGATGATATAATTAATATATTTTTATTTCTATAAACTCCTCTTGCTAACTTTGGAAATAATCTCTTATTTGGTGCAATTATACCTCTATTCCCTTTAAATATATCGTCTATTATTATAGGCACCACGCCGTTATGCATATGACCACATAATATTAGATCATAGCAATTTAATTTATTTTTAATATCCTTGTCATTTAAACATATTGGAGAATGCATAAGTAATACATTAAATTTATTAGGCAGATCTTTATATACATTATATTTATCTAATTCATTATTCATAATATTACTAGATTCATATTTGTTTTTATGATAATATTCAAAACTTTGACTATATCCATAAAAATATATATCTTTAAATTCTTTGCAATTATTATTTAGTAAATATAAATTATCAATGTTATTCAATTTATTTATATATTCAGTGTCAATATAACCTCTATATCCATTTTTAGTTTTTAACCTTATATCATGGTTACCCAAAGATAATAATACAATACTATTTTTAGATAGTTCTTTTAACCAATTTATTATATATGTTTTATCTTTAATATCATTATTATCTATTATATCACCTGGTATACATATATAATCGGCATTATAGTTATTTATCACTTTTAATAATTTATCTAATTTTTTATTATCTTTATTATTATAATAATGAATATCACTTATTAATAATATCCTTTTACCATTAAGATTTTTATTATTTAATACTAATTTAGTTTCTTTAAACATAATATCACCTAATTAAATTTATTTCTATAACCACATTTTTTGCATAACTCTTCTACTAATTTATTATTATTAAAACCATTAATCATATTTTTATATCTATCACTATTTAATACATCTTCAATACTATTTTCAAATATATTACCCAATTTAATAACTCCATCATTGTCTAAACAACATGGTACTATAGTACCATCTACTAGTATTGCAAGTTGTCTTTTGGCTTTACAAGTACCATACTCATTTAATATTTCATTATTAATATCTGGCCATGTAAATAGTGATTCTTTATTTAAAAAAACTTTATTATTTAATTTAAATCTATTACCAGTCATATTTATTTTAATATTATAATGATCTTCTAATAAATTTAATATTTCATTATTATCTTTATTATTCCATAATCTTAATGATATATAACTACTATCTATTTTATCAATTGTATCTAATAACTTTTTAACATCATTAATATTATTATAACTATGTAATGATATATTTAATTGTCTTATTTTATTACTATTTATTATATCTAATTTATCATTTAATAGTCTAGCATTAGTAGTTATATTTACATTTAAATTATACTTATTTGCTATTTTTAAAATACTATCTAAATTGGGATGCATTAGTGGTTCGCCTTTAACATGTAGATATATATGATTAGTATAATCTTTTATTTTTAATATTATTTCTTCAAAATCTGATACACTCATACTTTTCTTCACTCTAGAAGTAGTTGGACAAAAATCACAATTTAAATTACATATATTTGTTATTTCAATATATATTCTATTAAACATTAGTAATATCTAAACTCCTCTCTAATTCAGATTTTATTACATTATAATCATTAATATCATTATTATTTAAAAACTCTTTAGCATCTTCGTTAGCTTTTAATAATATCTTATAATCCTTCTTTAAATCCGCTATTTTAAAGTTCATATCACCACTCTGTTTTATTCCAAATAAATCTCCAGATCCTCTTAATTTAAAATCTTCTTCACTTATTTTAAATCCATCTGTAGTAGAAGACATTATATTTAATCTCTCATTAGATTTACTACCTATTAATATACAATAAGAATCAAAATCATTTCTTCCTACTCTACCACGAAGTTGATGTAATGTAGAAAGTCCAAACAGATTAGCATTATGTATTACTATCATAGTAGCATTTTTAACATCTACTCCTACTTCTATTACAGTAGTTGATATAAGTATATCTATTTCTTTATTTAAAAATTTATACATTACATCTTCTTTTTCTTTAGGTTTCATTTTACCATGTAACATTCCTATATTATAATTTTTAAATGCAATAGAATATTGCCTTAATAACTTTGTTACAGAATCATTATTCTCATCTTCTATTAAAGGCGCTACTACATATATTTGATGATTTAAATCTAACTCAGTTTTAATCATAGCGAGTACATCTTTAATTTCATCTTCTTCTTTAATTATAGTAGTAACTTTTTTTCTACCACTAGGCATAGTATGAATAGTACTTATATCCATATCACCATAAATTGTTAAAGCATATGTTCTTGGTATAGGAGTAGCACTCATGTATAGTACATCTGGCATTACTCCTTTATTTTTTAAATTGTTCCTTTGATTAACACCGAATCTATGCTGTTCATCAGTTACAATTAAACCAAGATTTTTAAATCTAACATCATCTTCAATTAATGCATGAGTGCCTATTACTAAATCTATATCTCCATTTAATAATTTTTTATTAATATCTTCCTTTTTCTTTTTAGTAACACTACCAGTTAATAATTCAATATTAATATCTAATAAATTACAAAAATTATCATAATGTTGCTTAGCAAGTATTTCAGTAGGAGCCATTAATGCGCACTGAAAACCACTTTTAACCATTCCATAAATAGATAATAGCGCAACTATAGTTTTACCACTACCTACATCACCTTGTAATAATCTATTCATTCTATTCTCACTATTTAAATCACCAATTATTTCATCTAATGATTTTAATTGATCACCAGTTAATTTAAATGGTAATTTATTAATCAATTCATCAATCTTACTTCTATCTATATTCCTATTATAGCCTTTATTATATTCACTATTTCTCTTTCTTAAAGAA
>CACZSX010000005.1 GCA_902783915.1 uncultured Erysipelotrichaceae bacterium
ATTTGTGGTACAGCGATAACTAAGATGATTGCTAGTATAACTATTACTGCTAATAGTTCTACTAATGTAAATCCATTTCTCTTTTTCATTTTTAATTTCCTTTCGCAAATAATCTATTACTAGCTACCCTTTACGCAAGCAGTTTCAACAGTTGATGCAGTTGCACCGCTACCACATGAATAGTTAGCAAATTTACCAGCACCAGTTAATTTAACTGTTGCAGCACCTGTTGAATTATTAACTGTAATTTCACAGCTTGTATAGTTTCCATCTAATTTAGCTAAGTTACTGCAAGCAGCCTTATCAGCATATGAAGTAGTAATTTCACTACCTAAAGTTTGTTCAACTAGATATTGTTTTTCAGCTTGGCTAACTAATAATTTAGCTGTTGATCTGAATGCTCCTAATCTTGCATTGTCAATTGTAGACATAATTTGTGGTACAGCGATTACTAAGATAATTGCTAAGATAACGATTACTGCTAGTAATTCAACTAATGTAAATCCATTTTTCTTCATTCTCTAATTCCTTCCCTTCTTTATTTTACATATTTATCTTATCATAGAGTTTTTTTAGTGTCAATATTTTTTATTATTATTTTATACTTCAACTTATACTTTACACTTTAATTTTGTTAACGAACTCTTTCTTGTTATAACTATTAGTTAATGCACTACCAATAACTAATATATCTACCCCATTTTTAATACAAGGAGCAGCACTATTAATATTTATACCCCCATCTACTGAAATTAATACATCTAAATTTAGGGTATCTATTTTTTTTCTTAATTTATTAATTTTTTCTAATGAATTAGGTATAAACTCTTGTCCGCCCTTACCAGGTTCAACACTCATAATTAATACTTTATCAATTAATGGTAGTAAATGATATATTGATTCTATATTTGTTTCTGGTTTAATACTAATACCACATTTTATGCCATGTTTTTTTATTTTATCTATTACATTTAAATCTTTAATAGCTTCATAATGAAAAGTTATTGATTCTACATTATCTTTTAGATACTTATTTACATAAGTATCTATATCATTTACCATTAGATGTACATCAATTTTTTTATTTGAATTTTTCATTATTAATTCTATTTCATTATCAGTATAAGATAAATTTGGTACAAATAAACCATCCATAATATCTAAATGAATATAATCAACATCTAAATTATTCATTTCTTCTATAATATTACTTAAATTATCTCTTGCAGATAATAATGAAGCTGAAATTTTCATATATCCTCCTTAAATAAAAGAGTATCAATAGATACTCTTAATTTCACTTATAAACTTAACATAGTTTTCATATCTAGAACTAATTATAGTACCCTCTTTTACTAATCTTTTTATCTCACAATCATCTTCATTTAAATGCATACAATCTCTATATTTACATTTATCCTTATATTTATTAAATTCAATCATATTATCTCTAACATCTTCTTTTTTCATATCTAATAATAAAGAACTAAAACCTGGAGTATCGGCAATATAACCATCAAATAACTCATATATTTCTGTATGTCTTGTAGTGTGTTTACCTCTTCCTAATGCATATGATATGTCATTAGTTTTTAATGATAAAGTATTATCTAATTTATTTAAAAGAGTTGACTTACCTACACCACTTTGACCAGTTAAAACTGTTATCTTATTATTTAATAATTCTTTAATTTCTTCTAATTCGGTATTTAATACTACTTCATATCCAATACTTTTATAATAATTAATATATTTAGATATTTCTTCATCATTATATAAATCTAATTTTGATATACAAATAATTGGTTTAATATTATTAAATTCTATTATATTTATTAATTTATCAACCAAATATGTAGAAAATGTAGGATTAATTGTACTCATTACTATCAATGCTTGATCTATATTTGCAATAGGTGGTCTTACTAAAATATTTTTTCTATCTAATATATCTGTAATTATTTGTTTATCTTTATCAAATATAACTCTATCACCTACAGTAGGTATTATATTCTTATTTCTAAATACACCTCTTGCTTTACAATCAAAATAACCTTCTTGTGATTTAATTGTATATAAATCACTAATATTTTTTATTATTAAGCCTTTCATTATTCTGTTGTTTCACCACTATTATTTTCAGGTTCTGCTTTTGGCACTACTGCAATTTTTATATTTAAATCCGCACCTCTTACAATTAATGTTCCTTTTGTTCTACTTTGTGATAAAATTGTACCTTCAGCTACAGAATCAGTTTCTACTTCTTCAATATATAAATTCAATTCATACTTATCCGCAAAATCTTGCAAATCATTTAATGTATACTCTGTTAAATCAGGATAAACAACAATATTTGGATAATATAATATAATTTGATCATCTTTATATAATTCTCCGGATTTTGGATTTTGGTCTATTATTTCATCTCCTTTATCTTCATATAATGTAACATCTTCTACATTTTGTGATTCAATAAATACTTTAAGACCCAATTGTTCAAGTTTACCTTTAACTTCATATATATTTTGTCCTGTATAATCTTCTATTTCAATTTTTTCTGTTCCTTTTGATAAATATAAAGTTACTGTTGTGCCTTTTTTTCTTACTACATCTGCTTGAGGTATAGTACGTATTACTTTACCTTCAGAAATACTATCACTAAATTCTTCTTGTGTGGTTTCGTTAATTGCAAAACCTGCATCCCTTAATTTCTTTTCAGCTTGAGCAATAGTTAAATTAGTAACATTTGGGACACTTATTTCTGGAATTTTTGTTAATTTAGGCAGCATAAGTATTAGAGTAATTGCAGCAATTATTAGTATACCGACAATTATACCTATTATCCATGCTGCTTTATTTGATGATTTTTCTTTCTTTTTAACAGGTTTAATATCCTCTTCCTCCTTTTCAACTTCTTTTATCTTTTTGGTTGAAATTTCATATTCTTTATACTCATATTCAATTTTATCAACATTTGCCATAGATTCATCCAAACAATTACACAAATCATTATGCATATCTCTTACATTCTCATATCTATTTTTAGGATTTTTTGCGCATGCTTTTAAAATAATATTTTCAACACTTTGAGGAATTGACGGATCAAACTCTCTTACCGAAGGAATTGGCTCCTTCATTTGTTTTAATGCAATTTCAACAGCATTTTCACCTTTAAATGGTAAAGAACCAGTAACAAGTTCATACATTAAAATACCTAATGAATAAATATCACTTTTAAAGGTTGCACCTTTACCAGCTGCTTGTTCAGGTGGCAAATAATGAACAGAGCCCATTACTGAATTTGTTTGTGTAAGTTGAGTACTATTTAATGCAACAGCTATTCCAAAATCAGTAATCTTAACAAGTCCATTATCAAGTATTAACATATTTTGAGGTTTAATATCTCTATGTATAATAAATGAATCATGTGCTGATGCAATACCATCAGTAAGTTGTTTCATTATATCAATAACTTCTGGTAATGTTAATTTTGTTCTCCTTTTAATTAATTGTTTTAAATTTTTACCATCGATATATTCCATTACGATATAAAAATTTCCATCATCTTCTCCAACATCATATATTTCTACTATATTAGGATGATTTAAACTTGATGCACTTAAAGCTTCTCTTTGAAATCTTCTTACAAATTTTTCATCATTTGCTAAATCTCCTCTTAAAACTTTAACTGCAACTTTACGATTTAAAATGGTATCATTAGCTAAATATACATTAGCCATACCACCTTCACCTAAAATTCGTATTATCTCATATCGATCATTAATTTTTTGACCCTTAGTTACCATCAGTACCACTCTCTCTATCTAATATTGCAACTGATATATTATCAGTACCACCCCTATTATTACTCTTCATAATTAATTTTCTTGCTTTTTCTTCTAAACTTAAATCCATCTTAAGAACATTCTCAATTTGTTCAACATTCAACATATTTGTAAGACCATCAGATGATAATAAAATACCATCAACATCTGTCTCAACATCAAATATATCAACTTCAGCTGGATTAACTGCTCCAAGCGCTTTCATAAGAACATTCTTCTTAGGATGAAATTTTGCGTCTTCTTCAGTTAATTCCCCAGTTGAAATTAAGAGATTAACTAAAGTATGATCTTTTGTTACTTTAAATAATTTATTATCTTTAAATACAAAACCTGAACTATCTCCAATATTACCAAATAATAAATAATTATTAGTATATATTGCTATAACTAATGTTGTTCCCATTCCTTTGCTTTCAATATGTTCATATGTATATTTAAATATTCTTTCATTTATTTCTCTTGCAACACTTCTAATCCACGCAATAGCTTCTTCTTTTGTTCCCATAGTTAATACACTATTAAATTTTTCTTTTAAATATTCTATTGCTATTGAAGATGCTACTTCGCCAGCCTTATGTCCGCCCATACCATCAGCAACAGCAAGCAAATATTCGCCATTTGCATTAGAAAGTATTACTAAATTATCCTCATTATGAGTACGAACCTTACCAGAATCAGTTAAATAAAATGTTTTCATAAAGCCTCCTATACACGACTTCTTAATTGACCACAAGCAGCAGAAACAAGTCCACCGAATTCTCTTCTTACAGTCACACTTATATTATTCTTCTTAAGTATATCATAAAATTTGTCAATTTTCACGCTTTTACTACGTTTAAATCCAATATTATTAGTTTCATTATATGGAATTAAATTAACATAACAATTTAAACCTTTTAATAACTCACATAATTCCATAGCACATTCATTAGTATCATTAATATCATCTAACATTATATATTCAAATGTTACTCTCCTATTAGTAACCTCTATATATTTTTTTATTGCTTTCATTAATTCATTTAATGGATATACTTTATTAATTGGCATCAATCTATTTCTAAGTTCATTATTAGGAGCATGCAAACTTATAGCTAAATTTACTTGCGTTTTTAACTCAGTAAATTCATATATTTTAGGAACTATTCCACAAGTAGAAATAGTTATATGTCTAGCACCGATATCTATACCTTTTGAATCATTTATAATGTTTATAAATTTTATAACATTGTCATAATTGTCAAATGGTTCTCCTATTCCCATTAATACAATATGTGATATTCTCTTTTTTATATCTTTCTCAATTTCTAATATTTGTAATACCATTTCATTTACAGAAAGATTTCTTCTCTTTTTTAATCTACCACTTTCACAAAATGCACATGACATATTGCATCCTACTTCAGTAGATATGCATAAACTAGTACCATAATCGTGATACATAACAACAGCTTCTATTTTTTCTTTATCAGTTAATTCAAATAAATACTTAACAACATCAGTACCAACATCTTTTTTTATAATATTAATATTATCCAAAATCATATCTTCTTCCAACTTAGAAATAACTTTTTTACTCAAATTGGTCATTGATTCTATACTACTTACTCTTTTTTTGTATAACCAATCAAAAACTATATCTGCTTTAAATTTCTTTTCATTTATATTTAAGAAATAATTTATTAAGTCATCTCTAGTATAAGAATATATACTATTCATAATACCACCATTATCATTATATCATATTTAAATTATATGCAAAAGAAAAAAGAGCATTGCTCTTAAAATTTTCTATTTCTTAAGAATGGTGGAATATCTAATACTGATCCTTCATCATCGTCATTATTTTCAATTACAGGAGTCGTTTCTTTTGCTCTGTTTTCAAAATATAATGGTTCAGTTTCTTTATCAAAACCAGTTGCTATAACAGTAACTATTACCTCATCTTTTAAATTTTCATTTATTACAGCACCAAATATAGTATTAATATCTGTATTGGCAGCTGCTCTAATTACTTCAGCAGCATCTTCTACTTCAAATAATGTTAAGTTAGCACCACCAGTAACATTTATTATTGCACTTGTAGCACCTGTAATACTTGCTTCAAGTAAAGGACTGGAAACAGCTTGTTTAGCAGCTTCTACAGCTCTACCTTCACCTGTACCAATACCAATACCTATTAGGGCATTACCACTATCTTTCATTACTTCTTTAACATCTGCAAAGTCTAAGTTGACAAGACCTGTTACAGCTATTAAATCAGATATAGATTGAACACCTCTTCTTAGTACATTATCAACTTCTCTAAATGCATCTAACATTGGAGTTGATTTATCAATAATATCTCTTAATCTATCATTAGGAATTACAATTAATGTATCTACATGATTCTTTAATTCTTGTAAACCAGCAAGAGCTTGCTCCATTCTTTTTCTTCCCTCAAATGAGAATGGTTTAGTAACTATACCTACTACTAATGCTCCCAAATCTTGAGCAATTTCTGCTATTACAGGAGCAGCACCAGTACCAGTTCCACCTCCCATACCAGCAGTTACAAATACCATATCTGCACCTGTTAATATATCTTTAATTGCATCTTTACTTTCCAAAGCAGCTTCTCTACCTACTTCAGGTTTAGCGCCCGCTCCAAGACCATCTGTTAATTTTTCACCAATTTGCAATTTAATTGGGGCTTTAGAACTATTAAGTACTTGTAAATCAGTGTTCGCAACAATAAATTCAACACCTTTAACACCCGATTCAATCATTCTATTTACTGCATTATTACCTGCACCACCAACACCAATTACTTTAATCTTTGCTAATTGATCCATTTCTAAACCTAACATAAATTTCCTCCTAATTATCGAAAAAATATCCAAATACTTTACTAAGTACGGAATTATTATCATTTAAATTAACTTTCTTACTACTTTTTTCATCCTCAAAATCTACCATTGAAAACTCTTTGTCTCTTAAATCTAATTTTGAATCAAAACATTTGATTAGACCTGATACAGTGGAATACTTATTACTCCTTATTCCTATTGTATCAATATTTCCAACACGAGCAGTATCACCTAATATATCATCCGCTAAATATGACATGCCAGGTATTTCGCTACTACCACCTGTAATTATTATATAACTAATTTCTCTATTTGTTAAGAGGTAACTTTGTTTTTTTGCAAGTTTTAATATTTCAGTTAACCTAGACATAACAACTTGTGATATATCATATTGAGTAATACTTATTAAATCTTTATTTGAAGTTATACATTCTTTAATTTCATTAACTCTAGAAAATTTCTTATGCGCAACTGCAAAATTTTCTTTTAATTTAGCACTTGTATCATTATCAATTTTAAATACATATGATATATCATTATCAATATTCTTACCACCGATTTGTATAACCTCTGAATTTATTATAATACCTTTATTAAATAAAGACACTGTAGTTATATCATAACCAATATTTATTACTACAGATAATCCCTCATTAGTATTATTATTACTAAATTCATTATAATCAGCAATAGAACCTAAATTAAGATCTACAACATCTATTCCTATACTTTGAAATATACTTATTATTGATTGAACACTCTTAGATGGTACGGTAACCATCATTGCTTTAACTCCTAATTTCTTACACATTAGTCCTTTTGGATCTCTAATGTTTTTTCTACCATTTACTATAAAATATATAGGAATAATTGTAACAATTTCTCTATCTTTTTTCACTTTAGAAATAATAGCGCTTTTTAATACATTAACTACATCTGTTCCAGTTACTCTTTCATCTTCTCTCGAAACATCAATTTCACCATTTACTATTTCAAAATTTGCATAATAAGAAGGAACACTTGCTACTACTTTATCAATAGTTATAGAAAGTTTATTTTCTATATCACTAATAGCTTCTTTTAAAGAACTTAGTATTTCATTAGCATCAACTATTAAACCATTCTTAATTCCTCTTGATTTAACTTCAGAAACAGCCAATACATTTAATTTTTTATCATAAACTTCCCCAGTCATAATCTTTATAGAATTAGAACCGAGATCAACACTAGTATAAATCTTTCTCATGTACTCCTCCTACTATAATAATTATACTATAAAATAAAAAGAAAAGTAAATACTTACTCTTCTTTATTTCCTTTTTTCATTAATTTAATTTTAACTTTTTCTACTACCTTTTTATTAATTGGAATATTAGAAAAATCTATTAATTCTATAAATCTAGGTGACAACGCAAATTCATATTCATTGGTTTCTTCATTAAAATCAAAAAATAAATCTCTTAAATCTTCACCAGGCATATCAAATAGTATTGGTTCACCATCATAATTTTCTAAATATTTAGATATTACTACTCTTGCCATACAATCATCATAATTATTTTTTTTCATAAAACCCTCCAAATTAAGTCATATTATACAACATAGAATTATATAAAACAATAATTTTATAAATTTAATATAAATTTGATAAACCCCATTTTTTTATCTATCTTACCAGTTTTAATTTCTTCATCAAGAATAGATAAATCTTTAATATATCTTAAGCAATCATCTAGATTTATATTAACACTATTTGCAATTTTAATTCTATATGGATGTATATCTAATTTTTTAGATATATCAATCTCACTATATCCGCTTTTAAGCATAGTTTTTACTTGATAAATTAATCTAAATTGATTAGCTAACGTAACTATTAATTTAATTTCCTCTTCATTAATAAGTAATAATTCATCATATAATCTTAGTGATTCATCAATTTTTTTATCAACTATACTATTAACTAAATCAAAAATGTTAATATTAATCATTTTACTTGTTACTAAATCGATATCTGATTTAGTTATTAATTTATCATTTTTATATAAAAATAACTTGTCTAATTCATTTGTGATTATATATAAATTATCTACTAATTTATTTAAAAATACTTTTATAGCCGCATCTTCAATTTTAAAACCATTATTTTTGCAATAATCTTTAATAAAACTAATAATTTCATATTCTTTTAACTTATTGCATTTAATAACATTAAAATTATTTAACTCTTTAACTACTTTTTTTCTATTATCTATTTCATTATTAACAATCAATACTAATATAGAATCACTATCAGTTTTCATATAACTAATTAACAAATCAACATTATGATCTATATCACATTTTACTGAAGTTAAAAAATAGCAATTATAACATATTATTAACTTATTGCTTGAAAACAAAGATATCATAGATGCGTCTTCAATAGCATCACTTATATTGGATTCAACCATATCATATGTTATTATATCATAATCAGAATACTTGCTTTTTAAATTATTTATTTCATTATTTATAAAATATTCTTCATCACCATATATTAAGTAAATTTTATTCATAAAACCACCAATAATATTATAAAAGAAAACTAATAGAATGTAAAACAAAAAGAGCTCATAAAGAGCTCAAATCTATATAAACACTTTATCAGTGTCAATATATATTATGTACAATAACTAAATAATGTTACATTTTTTTATATATGAATCAATAATTAATCCTTTTCTTATCTAATACTTTTATTAATTGAATAATTTTTCACTTTTCGATTTATTTCATTATTTATTTATTCTCATTATAATAATTCATATCTACTCCTTTCTATGGACTACAAGTTTCTATTTTTAATTTATTATTTTTAATTTTAAACATAATACTACCATCTATATCTGTTCTATATATTTTTGAATCTTC
>CACZSX010000006.1 GCA_902783915.1 uncultured Erysipelotrichaceae bacterium
ACCTACATCAGATCCCTTTTCTTCTAGTATTATAGATTCAAGATGATGTGGCATTACTCTAACATCTACATCTACTCTTATATTAGCATATGGCCAATCAGGAATTGTTCTTTTATTTCTATAGTTTTGAGTTCTACATATTAACGAACCATATAATAACTTAGCTAATTGCTCAGGGTCTCTTAATATTTTAGAATTACTATAATCCTTAAATCTCAACTTTTTAATATTAGCATAATCTATAGCATGTAAATCACATTTTTCTAATGATGAAGGTATATCAAAAATATCTGAGTGTGATTTTAATTGAGAGACATAGCCAAGTGATTCTATTCCATTATTTAAAATTATACCTTTAGTTAATGAAAAAATTTTAGCATAACATATTTTTGCTAAACTATTAGGCATTATTACTACTTTATCTTTTGATTCTCTAATTATTTTTAAAGCATAATGATCATATGGCCCGTCATCAATATGATGCCCATCAATTTCTTTTATACCTTCTGGCAAGAAATATACATCTTTAAATTTTACTCCTTCTGGTATTCTACTATATATTTTTTTATCCATTGGGAAGAGTTCGTGGTCTAACATAAAGAAATAAGGATTATGAGCATCTTTAACTGCATTATATAGTTCTTTTAAACATTTATAGTAACTTGGTACAGCTTCATCGCTCATTACTTCAAGCACTGTAGAAAGTGGTACTACATCATGAAATTCAAATTGTCCTTCTTCTATTCTTTTTTTCAATTCATCAAAACAAGCATTTTTAGGTAAATGATTAATATTAGTTTTTCTATTCATTAATCTAATAAATTTATGTTCACTATCAAGAGACAGTAATAATCTTAATGCTTCAATGCTAAAATGGTAATCATTTTCACCATAGAATTCAAATCTTTTACTATCATCTTTTAGATAATTTGATAATAATCTTACTAAATCTTTTTCACTACTATATATACTATCTTTTTTCACAAGACATGGATATTTTATTAAACTCATTCTATCATTACTATATATATCCATTCTTTTTTTAGCAATAATATCATCATATACTTTTCTTTCTATTGAATTTGAACGAACAAATAACATTTTCCATAAATCAATATCATCATAATTATCAGCAATGTCAAATGTTAATATTTTAAATTTTGCACTATAAAATTCATACCAATGTTCATAAGTAACAAGATTTTTTCCAAATAAATAGTAAGCCATAAACCTATCTTCTAATTGTTCAAGCTGTTTTAACAATGTATTTTTTATTGGAATAGTTTCACTATAATTTAAATCTGGAGTACATCCTATACTTTGTGCATTCCATGTTAAATCAGTTATACATATATCTGGTTTATTAATATATAATTCTTTTTCCATTTCGGTTTCTAGTATTGCAATTATAGACATTTGTTTATATATATTATTATCAGTTAATTCTTCATCAGTAAATAAATCCTTTGGTTTTATAACATATGATGCATATTTAAGTGTTTTATCTTTTCTTTCTTCAATAGCTTTTGGACTTACTCTATTATCACTAATAGAAATGTGTGTTAAATAAGAATCAATTTCATTTCTTATAGATACTTTTTGAGATAATAATATTTGTAATGTTACTTTTAAATTATCAATTTCTGCTTTTAAAGTATTTCTGTTTAAATGGGGTACTCTTCTACCTTTTTCAAGTTCAGAAAGAGCAATCAATCTTTCTATAACTTCATCTTCAATTTTAACTATTTCATCTAAATATATTTTTAATTTAGATATCATAATCTTATTATCTAAGAGTGATTGATTCTCAATATCATAAAAATTATCTCTCATTACTAATCTAAGAATAAGATCAATATACATTTTATTACTTTTTACTAAATCATCACATGATATATCTTTAGTAGTTAATCTTCTTCTTTGTGATAATAATTTTAGATATTCTTCTTTATATTTATTAATTAAATCTAATTTATCTTGTTCATTAATATAGTATTCTCTACCTGGTATTTGTATTAAATCAGCTATATTAATAATATCTACTTTTGTTTCATTAAAAAACCACTTTTTAAATTTATCAATCAACCTCATAAAATCCCCTCAATTTAGACTTTATAATAACAAAAAAAGTAATGTAAGTCAATTACATTACTCTGTTCTTAACGCTTCAACAGGATCCTTTTTAGATGCCATAGAACTTGGTATTAAACCTGCTATTACTGTAAGTATAATACTTATAATAATTAATACTATTGCACCAAATATAGGAAGTACACTTATTCTACTAACATTAGTTAAATGTTTAATAATAATATTTATTGGTATATTTAATAATAATGTTATTAGTATGCCAAATATACCAGCACATAAACCAATGATTAATGTTTCAGCATTAAATACTCTTCTAATATCTCTTTTAGATGCTCCTATAGCTCTTAATATTCCAATTTCTTTTGTTCTTTCAATTACTGAAATATATGTTATTATTGCTATCATAATTGATGATACTACTAAACTTATAGCCACAAATGCTATTAATACTTTACTAATAATATCTACTATATTTGTAACAGATTTCATCATTATACCAACTACATCAGTATATTTTATTTTATCATCTTCATCTTTATTTTCATTAAATTTATCAATTATATTAGTTATTTTTTCTTTTGAATCAAAATC
>CACZSX010000007.1 GCA_902783915.1 uncultured Erysipelotrichaceae bacterium
TCTTTATCTAATCTTTCAATATTTGCTTTAGTAGCATTTGCAAAACATTCTTTATATGATTTTACATTTAATGTACTCATTACTAGATTTATGAATAATGGTAATATTAATATTATTACACATATTATCAATCTCTTTATAAAATCATCTACTGATTTCTTCATTTTTTTGTCATCGCCAGATGTTACTATCTTTAAGAAATCTATGGTTCCAAGTAGTAATAATAATATTGGTGCTCCTATAAATATTATATTCATTGCTATCTTTATATAATAAAATAATGATAACATTCCTCCTGTATTACAACTCATACTACTCACCTCATTCTTATTTTAATATATTTTATATCTTTATTCAATTACTCCTAGGATGAAAATCATCATAATTTTTTCTCAATAAATTACTTTGAACGTGAGTATATATACTTGTGGTAGACATATTCTCATGACCAAGTAACTCTTGTATACTTCTTAAATCTGCACCACAAGTAAGCATATGTGTTGCAAATGAGTGTCTTAATGTATGCGGTGATAATTCTTTGTTTATTCCTTTATCTTCAGCTATTTTTTGAATAATTTTAAAGAATCCACTTCTACTCATTTTATCACCATGATTATTTAAAAATAATATATCTGTGTATTTACCTTTCTTTAATAGTAATCCTCTATACTCACTAATATATTTTTCTAATGCATTAGTAGCATAATCTCCTATAGGTATCACTCTTTCTTTTGAACCTTTACCAAAAACTTTAACTAAATTATTATTTAAATCAATATCATTAACTATTAAAGATAATAATTCAGATATTCTAAGGCCGGAAGAATACATAAGTTCAAGCATTGCTTTATTTCTATAATCATATGTAGTATTACATCTTATATCAAGTAATTTGTTTACTTCTTCAATAGTAAGTACTTTAGGTAATTTCTTTGAAGTTTTTAACCTTACTATACTTTCTGTAACATTAGCCATATTATAATGCATAGAAAAATAATTATGCAATCCTTTAACAGTTCCTATAATATGATTAATAGTTTTTTCATTTAAATTTTTGCTTTTCAAAAATTCAATAAATTTAGATATATCATTCTTACTTATATCTTTAATACTTTTATTAAAATAATCATTATAATTCTTTAAATCATTTGTATAAGAATCAATAGTATTTTTAGATAATTTTTTTTCTATAAGGCAATAATCTAAATATTCTTTAATTTCTTTATCCATAACATCACCAAATAACTATGCTTTTTCTTTTATTGTGGTATCATTACTTTTATTTTCTTTATTAAAAAAAGTAAAATAAACACACAACATAGATAAAAATAATACAATTACTGATAATATAATAATAATTTTATCTTTTTTTCTATCTTTTAATTGATTACTATCCATTATAAATCACCTATAATTATTATAACAAATTATATTATTTTTATCGACATTTGATTTTTAAATAATTAAATTTATTGTATAATTAAATTGGTGATATTATGAATGAACCTTTAGCTAACAAATTAAAACCAACTAAATTATCTGAGATTATTGGTCAAAGTCATTTAGTGGGTAAAAATAAAATAATATATAATTTAGTAAAAAATAAAAAATTATTTTCAATGATATTATATGGTAAACCTGGTATAGGTAAAACTAGTATTGCATATGCAATAGTAAATGAATTAGATGAAAAAGTTAGATATCTAAATGCAACCATAAATAATAAAAAAGATTTTGATATCGTAGTAGAAGAAGCTAAAATGTATAAAGGTTTAATTCTCATAATGGATGAAATTCATAGACTTAACAAAGATAAACAAGATTTACTTCTTCCTTATTTAGAAAATGGTTTGATTACTATAATTGGTATGACTACATCTAATCCATATCATAGTATAAATCCTGCTATTAGAAGTAGATGTCAAATATTTGAATTAAAAGAGTTAACAAAAGATGAAATTAAAATTGGTATTAAAAGAGCTATTGATAGCGAATATTTAAAAGGTATTGAAATAGATGATGAAACAATTGATTATATTGTAAAATTATGTAATGGTGATTTAAGATATGCTTATAATTTATTAGAACTAGCATTCTATACTTCAAGCAATAAAAAAGTAACAATTGATAGTGTTAAAGAAATAAATAATAAACCAGCATATATAGATGACAAAGATGGTGATGGTCATTATGATTTACTAAGTGCATTTCAAAAAAGTATTAGAGGAAGTGATGTAGATGCATCTTTATATTATCTTGGAAGATTAATAAATGCTGGTGATTTTGATAGTATTTATAGAAGATTATCAGTAATTACATATGAAGATATTGGCCTTGCAAATCCTTCTATGGGCCCAAAAGTAATGGCTGCAATAAGTGCATGTGAAAGATTAGGAATGCCAGAGTTAGTTATTCCATTATCAAACGTAGTAATAGAACTTGCATTATCTCCAAAATCTAATAGTGCAAATGTAGCAATACAGACTGTACTAGAGGATATTGAAAATGGTCATGCATATAGAGTACCAAAACATATAAATAGTACTGCATTTGGATATAAATATCCTCATAATTATAAGGGAGGATACGTTAAACAACAATATTTGCCTGATGAACTTATAAATAGAAAATATTATACGCCAAAAGATACAAGTAAATATGAATTGTTATTAAAGGAAGCTTATACAAAAATAAAGAATACTAAATAGTATTCTTTATTTTTTATCATTTGTACTTCTAATTAGTATAGCTGCTAATACGCTAATTATTGCTAAACCAAAATCATTAGTTCCAATTCCCGCCATTAAAACATTATTTGTATTCATACCTGTTACAAAAACATTGTTTCCTATCAATAACATAATTAGAAATAGTGATACTAAAAAAACACTCCTCATACCTATTCCCCTTCCAATTTGACCATATAATAACACTCATTACATCAATGTCAAGTACTTTTATAAAAAAAATAGATTTGTATACAAAACTTTACAAATCCATTTTAATTTTATTTAAAATTAAACATTAGCCATTCTGGTTTAAATACCATTAAAATTCCTATTAAAACCATTATTATTCCACCTATTAAATGAGAATATTTACCATACTTACTAGATATACCCTTAATATTTAAAGTAAGCATAGCTATTACAAATATTACTATATCATCTATTAAAAAGAATAATATGTATAAAAACATATAAAATCCATATCCAAATGAACTCAAATTATTTATCGCAAGTATTTGAGTAAATACAAGTGGTAATCCTGCAGAACACGCAAGTTCTACTAAATTAACAGATACTGCTAATGTTATTATACCAATAAGTGCTAATGCAAAGCTTTTTTCAGCTGCTATTTTCTTTATCTTAGAAATAATAGATTTTCTTTTCTTATCATCTACTACTTCACATCCATCGTCTTTACTTAATGATCTAATGTAACTTCTTAAATTTATAAATCCACCTATTAAAGCTACTAAAGCAATAAGTATTCTAACTATCTTTATAGATGTAAAACTTAATGCTACTTTTAACCATGCTAGCATAAATAGAAGATATACTAATGCAGAAGTAACTAAGAATGTAATACCTAAAATCCACATTTTCTTTTTATCTTTCATATTAAGTAATATAGTTATTAAAAATAATAGTACCCACATAGCACATGGATTAAAACCATCTATAAACCCTATTACTATAGATACAAGTGGTAAAGAGACTGTTCTTATATCTATTTTACCTAATATTGGAATAGTTCTTTCATTTTGAGGATCGGTATTATATTCTATACTGCTTATATCCTCATCATTTTTTATCTTAGATATAACATCTATATATTTATCGTTTTTTAAAAATTTATTTATGCTATTTACTATAGCTTCTCCATCACCATCACCAAAACCAACATAATAATCTGTACCAATTATAGTGAATGGTACTCCATTACTACTAATTTTAGTTGCTTCTTTTACTTTCTTGTAAAAGTTATAATTCATTACATTAGTATCTATTTCATAAAATACCATATCTACATTTGGATAATCTTTTTTTATTGATTCTAGAAACTTTATCTCTTCTTTACAATGAGGACATGTTGATTGATGAAATAAATACAATCTAATTTCTTTTTCATCAGCCTTTATTAATGAAGGAATGCATAATAATACAAATAATACTATTAATAATCTTAATTTTTTCATAACACACTCTCTATTTCTTCTTTGGTTTTTTCACCAATTAATCTTTTTATCTCATTACCATCATCATCTAAAAAGATTGCAACTGGTAATATATTTCCCACATTATATTTTTTTACTTCTTCTTCATCAAAATCATAATCATAGTTAGTAATATCTAAATTATGATTTTTTTCTATTTCCTTCCATACATTTTTCATTTTTATACAACTGCCACACCATACTGCACTTATTTTTATTATCTTCATACTAACTTGTTATAACACTTATCAAATGCTTCTAAGAATAAATCTATCTCTTCTTTTGTAGTAATTGCTGATATACTTACTCTTATACTTGATTTCGCTCTTTCTTCATCATGTGTCAAATTAAGTACTGCTTTTGATACAGTATTTGAACTAGAACATGCACTTTGAGTAGATATATATACATCATATTCTTCTAATGCATGTAACATTGTTTCTGGTTTAACACCTATAACACTTATATTTAAAATGTGTGGTATTGAATGATCATTACTATTTATAAATACATGAGAATACTTTTTTAAACCTTCTTTTAAGTATTTATTTAAATCTAGTACATGATTATATTTATTATCAAAATCATTATATGCAAGTCTTAAAGCTTTTGATAAAGATGCAATTAAAGGAAGTGCCGGTGTACCACTTCTATAATTAGTAGTACTTTTACCACCATGTATTAATGGATCAATTACTATATTTTCATTTTTAAGTAATACTCCTACTCCTTTAACACCAAAAAATTTATGTGCTGAAAAACTTACAAAATCAACATTATCCATTGGAACACTTACTTTACCAATACTTTGAGTCATATCACTATGAAAATAACACTTTGGATATTCTTTTACAATCTTTCCTATTTCTTCTATTGGTTGAAGTAAACCTATTTCACTATTAACACTAGCAATAGATACAAGTATAGTAGTATCTCTCATTAAACTCTTTAAATGATTCAAATCTACCATACCATTTTCATCTAAATTAACAAAATCAACTTCAAAACCTCTATCCATCAAATAATTTACAGGAGCTACTATAGAAGAATGTTCAAAAGGACTTATAATTATATGATTACCTCTATTTTTATATCTACTACAAACTCCTTTAATAACTAAATTATTTGATTCAGAAGAACCACTAGTATATATTACTTCTTTATTTGTTTTTAATATTTCTTTTATTTGACTTGTTGCACTATCAATTAAATTTTTAGCATCAGTACCTAATTTATGCAATGAATTAGGATTACCAATATAATTCTCACTTGCTTTTACAAAAGTATCTAATACTTCCTTATTTGCAGGTGTAGTTGCAGAATAATCTAAATAAACCATAATATCACCTCAAGTATAATTTTACATTACACATAAAAAAAATACAATAAAATTATAGTTTAGTTTACTCAACTTTAAGTTGAAAAAACAACCATTAGGTTGTTTTATCTACTAACTTAGTAACTAACATAGATGATACTGTATCTCCACATACATTTATACATGTTGCAGGTGGATCTATTATCCATCCAATTGTAGCAATAATTGGGAATGCTTCAAGTGGGAATCCATATAAACTTACTATTAACATTTCACCTATTAATCCACCACCAGGTATACCAGACATTACTACAGATGATAATACTGCTATTAATACTGCTATAGATATAGTACCCAAACCTGTAAATGGTTTATTAAATATTGCAAATAAGAATGCTATTTTAAGTATTGCTCCCATGCTTGAACCTTCCATATGCATAGTAGTACCTATTGGCAATGTTACCTCTCTTATATCTTTAGGTACTCCAATATTTTTAGTAGTATCTAAATTTGTAGGTAAAGTTGCTAATGATGATTGGGTTGCAAGTGATGTAAGTACTACAGGTAATATATTCTTATAAAATGATTTGACTCCTTTTTTCTTATTAGCAATATAAGAATATAATGTATAAAACAATAAGAAATATACTATACATATTACATAATAAAATATCATACTTTTTGCATAACTACCTATTAATTCTGGCCCAAATTCACCTACTAAATTAGCAAAATATGCACATAAACCAATAGGAGCATAATACATAATAATATGTACTACCTTCATCATTACTAATGATAATGAATCAAGTATACCTGCTACATTCTTACCCTTCTCACCTACTAATGCTACACCTATACCAAATAAAATACTAAATACTATCAATGGAAGCATATTACTTCTAGATAATATATTATTAAAATCTGTAACAGTAAGTGCTTTTACTATTTGAGTTCCTATACTTAATTTCTCTACTTCACCACTACTAGTAAGAGTAATATTTACACCTTTAGTGATATCAAATAAAGATATACCAAACAACATAAATATACTAGATACTAAACTAGTAATGACAAATACTATAAATACATATTTTAATATTCTTCCTAATCTTTTTAAATTAACCATATTGGCAATACTACTACTAATAGTAAAGAACACAAGTGGTACAACTATTGTATACATTAAATTTAAAAATATATCTCCAAAAGGTTTAAATATACTAGTATCTTTAATTGTTATTCCAAGTAATGTACCAATTAATATAGATAATAGTAATATTATTGGCATACCATAAACTTTTAAAAACTTACTTTTAAACATATAACCTCCTAATAGATTATATTTATACATAAAAAAAATAATACAATTTAATGTATTATTTTGTAGTTTTATTTATATAATTACTTTTTACCAAATCTTCTATCTCTTCTATTAAATTCTTTTATAGCTTTTTCCAATTCTTGTTTATGAAAATCTGGGAAATATGTATTTGTAAAA
>CACZSX010000008.1 GCA_902783915.1 uncultured Erysipelotrichaceae bacterium
ACACTTACTACATCACTAGTTTTTTCAACTCTTTTTGTATCTAAGTGGGAAATATGTACAAGACCTTCACATCCAGGCCATAATTCAACAAAGCATCCGAAGTCTTCTATCTTAACTACTTTACCTACATAGATTTTTCCTTCTTCAACTTCTCTTACAACACTCTCAATCATTTCTTTTGTTTTAGCAATTATATCTTTGTCTTTATGGTATATTATTACTCTTCCATCATCTTCTAATTCTACTTTTACAGCATTTATATCATTAACACTCTTAACATTACTAGATTCAAGTATAATCTTAGTAATCATATCTCCACCCTTACCAATTACATCTTTAATCTTTTCAGGATTGATATAGAATTGCTCAATCTTAGGTGCATATGGACTTAATTCTTTTCTAGGTTCAGGGATTACACTTTCAATTAAATCAAGTATTTGCATTCTTGCTTTTTTAGCTTGCGCTAATGCTTCTTTCATTATTTGCTTTGTAATTCCTTTAATTTTAATATCCATTTGTAAAGCACATATACCTTTTCTAGTACCTGCCACTTTAAAGTCCATATCTCCCAAATGATCTTCCATACCTTGAATATCAGTTAATATTGTATAATTCTTACCATTTGTTAATAATCCCATAGCAATACCTGCAACTGGAGCTTTAATAGGTACACCTGCAGCCATTAATGATAAACATCCTGCACATATAGATGCTTGTGAACTTGATCCATTTGATTCAAGTATTTCAGATACAACTCTTATTGTATATGGGAATTCTTCTTCACTAGGTATTACTTGAAGAAGTGCTCTTTCACCTAATGCACCATGTCCAATTTCTCTTCTTCCTGGGCTTCCATATCTTCCTGTTTCGCCTACACTGAATTGTGGGAAATTATAGTGTAATATAAATCTCTTTGAATCTTCAATTCCAAGACCATCTAATATTTGGTTATCAGTTAAACTACCTAATGTTGTTACACTTAAAGCTTGAGTTTGGCCTCTTGTAAATAATGCTGATCCATGAGTTCTTGGAAGTAAATCTATTGATGCACTTAAAGGTCTTATTTCATCAACTTTTCTTCCATCTGGTCTTATTTTTTCATCTGCTACTAATCTTCTAAATTCTGCTTTTTCAATATCAGCAAGAACTAATTTTACTTTAGTCAATAATGTTTCTAATTCTACATCATCCATACCAACATTTGAATCTTCATAATGTTTTACAACTTCTGCTTTTAAATTTTCAACTGCTTCTGCTCTTTCTAATTTATCAAATATTTTAATTGCTTCAAGCATTGGTACTTTAGCCATAGCCTCTACTTCTTCTCTTAAAGCAGTTTCAATATCTAATTTTTCATAAGCCATTTTTTCTTTACCAACTTCAGCAATAATAGTATTTGCAAATCCTATCAATTCTTTTATTGCCTCATGTCCAAACATAATAGCTTCTAACATATCATCTTCTGATACTTCTTTACTACCAGATTCAACCATATTAACAGCATCTATTGTACCAGCAACAGTTAAATCAATATCACTCTTTTCAACTTCTTCAACAGTTGGATTAATAATTAATTTACCATCTACTCTACCAACTTTTACACCAGCAACTGGTCCATTAAATGGTATTTCACTTATACATACTGCTAAACTACTTGCAAATAATGCTGTCATTTCAGGAGTATTATCTTGATCTACAGATAATATTTCATTTACTACATCTACTTTATTTCTAAAATCTTCTGGGAATAAAGGCCTCATAGGTCTATCTATCATTCTTGCACATAATGTAGCAGCATCAGTTGGCCTTCCTTCTCTTTTAATAAATCCACCTGGTATTTTTCCTACTGCATATTGTTTTTCCATATATACTACAGTAAGTGGGAAGAAATCTGATAATATATCACATTCTTTTGATACAGTTGTTGCAGCAAGTGTTACTGTATCACCATATCTTACTAATACAGCACCAGCAGCTTGTTTAGCAAGTTCACCATGTTCAACTACTAATTTTCTTCCTCTAAAATCATATTCAAAAACTTTCTTCATACTTCCTCCAATAAAAAAGGCACTCAAAAAAGAATGCCTACTTTCTTAATCCTAATTTTTTTACTACTTCACGATATTTAGTAATATCATTTTTCATTAAGTAATTTAACTTACTTCTTCTTTGTCCAACTTTCATTAATAATCCTCTTTTAGAATGATAATCATGAGTATGAACTTTTAAGTGTTCTGTTAAATCATTAATTTCTTTAGTTAAAATAGCTATTTGAACTTCTATAGAACCTGTATCTTTAGCATTTCTACCATATTCTTTAACTATTTTAGCTTTTTCTTCACTTGTTAAAGCCATAATTTCCTCCTTTAATTAAATATTTCGCCAAATTCTGAGTAACAGAAAGGAGTTCTAATTACTAAGAATCGGTAACACTAATAATATACATTATTTTTAAAAATAATGCAACATATTTTTTATTAATACTTTACATAATAATCTTCTTCTGAGTCTTCATGATTGATATCATCATTGTTTAAAGGTTTTTCAAAATTTGGATTATCATATGGGACAATATTATCACCATCATCATTAGTAGTCTCTGCTACTCCTGATGGTTCACAATATCCTTTTTCATATTCTTCATTATCTTTTTTATCAATAATTTTCTTGGCTGCTATGCCTCCTGCTACTACACCTGCTGTTGCTGCAATTCCACCAATAACCTTAAGCGTATCATTGCTACTATTGCTATTATTAATAACTACTTGTTCTTCATAAATTGGATCACTAATAATTGGTTCATATACTGGGGGTTCTTCTACCGGTTCATATACTGGTTCAACCGGTTCAATACTAATTGACGCATCCCATGATACATCTTCTCTAGAAACTATATTAGTTGGAATAGGTTCATCCCATGATACATCTTCTCTAGAATTAGGGTCAACTTTTAAATTTGTACTATACATACTATCATCTGTTTTATACTCTTCAATTGAATTAGATCCAGCAGTTGAATCATTACTATATTGTTCTATATTTAGAGATTTCGATTCTATTTTTGATATTAAATCAACAAGAGAATTAACATAGTCATTTGCCCTTGATGAAATCCCATTAAAGTTTGGCACAATAGAACTTGCACCTCGCGCATTTGACATTGTAGATACTGCATTTTTCATAGTTTTAGAAATATCTGAATCAAAACATGATTGTGCTTTTTTCAAAAGTACTATTGTTTCTGATACCTTATTAGAATTGTATTCTACACCATTCATTAAGAACCATCGCCTCCATTTTGTACTTGTGAAGATGCTATATAATTATTATATTGTGTTGTTTGCTGATTATATAACTCACTTGCTTTAGTAATTACATTACTAACATATGTAACTATTTCAATTGCCATAGAACTCATTTGTTCAGCCAATTCATATATTTTATCATGATAGCTTTTACCATCTACTGAAAGTGCTGAATCATCACATATAGCAGCTGCTTCATTTAATTTTTTACTACACTCTTCAAAAGATTCTGCTACATTTAATAATTGATTCGCTCCAGTTTCAATGGATTCATAATCAATTATTTGATGTTCACTAGTTATATTCATATTATCACTTCCTATAATTCTTCATTACTATATTGTAATACTTTCTCAACAGCTACTCTTAGATTAGTAGCACTTTCAACCATTTCCTCTAAAGCACTATCTATCTCGCTATTATAGTAACGTGTCCAACTATTTAATAGCTCTTCTGCCCATCTAGTTTGTATCCCGGTTGGTATTGTACTAGTAATTACATCATTGAGAGTTCTCATATCTTCTTTGATTTGATTTACAATTGTATCTACTTGTGTTGCGTCCTGAAGTGCAGCACCTGGTCGTATCGTTAAATCCATAGTACCTCCTACAAATTACCTACAAGGTTATTAAACTTATTAAGTTTATTACTTGTATAGTCTTCAGCATTATTTATTGTTCTTTCAATATTTTTAAGTACTGCTTCCTTATTTTTAAATTTATTTAAAAATTCTGTGGCAATTTCTCCTTGAATATCTCCAGAAGTTATTTCATCCATTAAAAATTCTAATTTTGACAAATTACTTTTAAAATTTTCTCCAGCTGTTCTAAGGGCATCTCTTAATCTATCTAGTGATTCTTCATTTACTTTAACAATATCATTCATCATTACACCTCCAAATAGTCTTTTCTATCTATATTATTAGTGTAACACAATGGGTGAATTTTTCATACACTTTTACTGCTTTTTTTTATTTTTATAAAAAAATACAGAATTTTCTGTATTTATCTTTTAATTTTAATATTTGATATTTCATTATATCTATTTATAAAATAGTCATCTGTCATACCTGATATATAATCTATTACTTTTCTAACATTACTAGTATTATTTATATATATGCCTGTCATATCATCTAAAAATACAGTATAGATATCATTTTTCTTATCTTCTTTTTCTATTGCATTTTTATAATGCTTAAATAAAGTATTATACATTTCTTCATAATAACTAATTTCTTTGGGTGTATTTATTACATTATATATTTTTTTATAATTAAAATTTAATAATTTATTTAATGCTTTGAATACTTTTTTTGATAATTTTATATATGGTTTGTTAATACTATTATTTATTATATCTAATACTAATGAATTTACTATATCTCTATTATTATCTCCTAATACTTCTACTATATCTTTTGGTATATCTTTTTTTGATATAATCCCTACTCTTATTGCATCTTCTACATCTCTTCCAATATATGCAATAACATCAGATATTCTTACTACACATCCTTCTAAAGTCATAGGCTTTAATTTTTTTGATTCTTCTAAACTTGTATAACAATTATTATAATCTTCTAAAAATTGTTCTTTAGTTTTAGATATAGGGGAATACTTTTCTTCTAATAATTCTCCATTATGGCATAATATAGCATCTAACACTTGTATTGATATATTTCTTCCATTTCCATTATTTTCTAAAGACATAAGTGTTCTTACACTTTGAACATTATGTGCAAATACTCCTTCATTATTTTCTAAACTGAGTTTGTTTAACGCTTTTTCTCCACAATGCCCAAAAGGAGGATGCCCTAAATCATGTCCTAGTGCTGCAGCTTCTATTAAATCCTCATTAAGTCCTAATGCCCTACCTATTGTTCTTGCTATTTTACTAACAAATTGTACATGTATTATTCTTTTACTAACATTATCATTTTCAGTAAATGTAAAAACTTGTGTCTTATCAATATATCTTGTATATGATAATGAATAAATTATTCTATCTGCATCTCTAAAAAATCTAGGTCTAATATCATTTTCTTCATTAATTAAAGTAATTGCCTTAGAATCTTCACAAGCATACTTAGATAAATTTTTTCTTTTCATTTTTTTTATTATTAAATCTTGCTTTTTCATATTACTTTTTTTCTACTATATATAATTGTTCACCATCACGAACTAATATAATACTGCCTTCCATATCATATTCATTATCCACTTTATATTCCCATGATAGTTTAACTTCATAACCATCATATTCTTTATTAGAAATTTTATAATTTACTTCTTTTATTTCCACTAAATCAATTTTATTAACTTCCACTTTGTTATTAGTATCATTTATATATTTATATAAAGTATTAGATACATTTAATTTGTAATTATCTTTTACCTCATCTTTTACAAATTGAATTCCACCAACATCATTTTTATTTTTCTTATTATTTAAAGTATATAAATCTATAATAAATAATTTAGAAATATATTCCGCATACTTTTCATAGTTAATACTTTCTTTATCCAATTCACTTTTTAACAAATTAAAATTATCTTTGTATAAATTTGAATCTCTTTTAGCAAGTACATATCCATATTTAGTTTTATCTACAGATTCAGTTGCATTCTTTTTGCTTGGCATTACAACCATTAAAACATATATAATAATAACTACTATTAATAATAATATTAATACACGAATTATTTTCTTTAATTTATCAATCTTTTTCATATTTCCTCCTATATGTAGTATAGCACCCTTTAATATCATTTTCAAATAAAATAAGGTATTAAACATACCTTATTATTAATCAGATTTACATGCGGTATCTACTGTAGAGATAGTAGCGCCACCTGCTCCACATGAATATCCCTCATATTTTCCTTTACCATTAAGTTTAATTGTTGCTTTACCAGTAGATGCATTTACATGAATCATACATGTACTATATTCATTTTCATTTATACTGACAAGATTTTTACATGCAGTTATATCAGCATAACTAGTAGTAATAGTACTACCAGATGTTTGCTCAACTAAATATTGTTTCTCAGCTTGAGTTATTAATAATTTGACTGTAGATCTAAATGCTGTTAATTTTTCATCAACAACATTGTATACCGCTTTTAATGTTATATCACCTGTTACTTTAGTAGTAAAATCATATGTTTTATTATCTAATTGCCATTCTTTAAATGTATAACCTTCTTTTGTAGGATTAGATGGTTTTATAACCTTTCCATTTTCTTCAATAGTTTGTTTAGGTATTGCATTACCACCATTTGTATAAAATGTTACTGTATATGTTTTTACTTCACCTTTTTCATATGAAGCTATTAATGTTATATCTTGTGTTACTTTTGAACTAAAATTATATGGTGTACCATCTAATTGCCACTCTCTAAATGTATAACCTTTTTTAGTAGGATCTGCTGGTTTTGCAACCACAGTATTCTCTTCAACTATCTTTTTTTCTATCTTACTACCACCATTTGTATCAAATGTTACTGTATATGTTTTTACCTCACCTTTAATATATGTTGCCTTTAAAACTATATCAGTTGTTACTTCACTATCAAAATTATATGGTTTACCATCTAATGTCCATTCTTTAAATTCATATCCTTCTTTTGCTGGATCAACAGGTTTTTTTGCTTTTTCACCTTCAACCACTGTGTAATCACCAATTTTACTACCCCCATCTGTATCGTACTTAATTGTATATAATTTCATGTCTGGTTTTATTACGTTTTCTTCTTCTTTATTTTTTTCATATAATGCTACTAAAACAATATTTTCTTTTACTATATAATTTTCATCTATTTTTTCATTATCTCTAGTCCAATATAAAAATGTATAATTCTTTTTTGTTGGTACTGGTAATTTGCCTATTTTCTCTCTTCTAATTACCTTTTTTCCCTCTATTTTATTACCACCATTTGTATTAAATGCTACTGTTACATATAAATATGTCTTCGCATATAATGTTACTAATATTAATAAACATAATAATCCTATAATAACATATAAAACTTTTGTTAATCCCTTCATACTCTCGCTCCTATTTTACATACAAATATATTGTATCATATTTTTTATATTTTAAAATAAAAAAGTGACCTATAAGTCACTTTTTTAAATCATATGATTTTAAGGAGATAATTTACATAGTCTATGGGATTATCATCCGTTTATATTATTAACAGTATTTTCTTGATCTATACCTGCATTTATTATTAAACCGATAGTAAAGATATATGCTAAGAAATAAACCCATATTAATAATATTATTATATTAGAAATACTACCATAAAATATGTCATAATGAACTATATTACCTACATAATATGAATATATCTGTGTAGTAATCATCCACATTATAGTTGTAAATAATGATCCACTTGTTACACTTCTACTTTTTATATCCTTATTAGGTGCAATCGTATATATAATTTTTATTGTTACATAAATATATATAAATGATATTGGGTACTTTAATAAATAATATATTGTTAGTATTTCACTTTTAATATTAATAAATATTTTAAGATTAGCAATGTAACCAAATATAAAGTCTCCAAATGCTGGTATAAGTAACATAAATAGTATAAGTAATATCATAAATATTACCATAACAATTGACTTTACTCTCTTTTTTACTGTTCGTTCTTGTTTTATGTTGTATACTACATCTGCCGCTGTTATAACTGCATAAGCCCCTGTAGATGCGAGCCAAATTGCAGCAACTAAAAATATAAAAACATTAAAATCAAATCCTCTACCTGTTATAAGCGGAAGCAACATATCACTAACTGCTTTCGGAAAAGATGTTTTAATAAAATCAGCCACAGAACTAAGAGAAAGCGAAAATACTCCTCCAACTGTTGCTATTAATGCTATAACTGGAATAATAGTCAACACAAAAGAGAAAGCTAGTTGTCCTGGTAATACTGACATAACTGGCTTTCGTATTATTGTAATTATTTTTTTTATGTATCCTTTTAATTTTTTAATCATTTTTTATCCTTGCTATCTTTGCTATTTTTTATATCTACAACTGCATCATTTATAGCATCTTCTACTAACTTAACATCATTTAGAATCATACTATAACCTAAAGTTGCTCCCAATTCATGTGGTAATTCTTTCATTAATTTATATAATTTTCTCATATAAAGAACTACATGATCTTCATCATAACCCACCATATAAATCATAAATTCATTGCCATCTGTTCTCATAATATCTGTATTTTTTAATTGATTATTTACAAGAATATTAGCAGCTGCTCTAATTACATTGTCACCCTCTTGATATCCATGTTCATTATTAATATCTTTTAATCCATTTAAATCAATTACAATTACTGCTTGAGGATAAACTTTATTTTCATCCCATTTATCTAAATGAGAGTTTAAATAATTTCTATTTTTTAATGACGTTAATGGATCAATAAATCTAGATTTTTCTTCATTTAATTTAGCAATTTTTTCTTTATTTAATCTAGCTATTGCTATACCAACAACAATTACACCTGCAAGTATAACATAATAGAATAATGGGATATTTTCTAATACACTATTATTAGATATTGATGCCATACCTCTATTTCTAAATTCTGTATGATTTATATTAGTTAAATAGAATTGGAATGCATCACTAAATGTATTATTAGTATTATCTCTTTTAATTAAGAAACTATAATTTAAATCTACTGTCCCTTCATAAACAATATAATAATCTTTTAATTTACTATTTTTATAGAAATTATATACATTTAAATCTAATAATACTAATGGTTCTTTATTCTTTAATAAATTCTTTATTTTAGAATATGTCTTAATAGTAGCTTTAGTATTATTATTCATATAATTTGTAAGTGCTGTATCTTTTAAGGCATATATTTCTTTACCTGATAGTGATGCCCATGAATCGATTGTTACATTATTATTCATATGTGTAAGTATTACATATGAACTATTATATACGCTTATTGTTTCATTACTGCTAGTTGTATCAAAACCATAATAATTAAATATTATATCTACTTTACCATTATCAAAAGCTTCTTTTAATGCTTTTACTGAATTATATTTTTTTGGTTGAAATTCTACTCCAGCAAATTTCTCAAATCCATTTAAGAATTCTAAATTTATACCTTTATTATTTGATATTTCATATGGATTATTTTCAACATAACCATAAATGTATTTTTTACCTTTAAAAGCAGTTATTGATCTATCATCAATTCCCTTTGTTTTAAAGTAAAAATCATTCATATTTTTTACATATAATTTATTAAAATTATTTTTATACCATTTATTATATAATTTAGTAAATATACTATTTAATTTATTATTATTATTACTTAAAGATAAAACATATTTATTAGCTAAGTTGGATAAAGAACTTACTATGTAATAATTATTACTTACTATTTCTTTTAAATATCTATTCTTTGGAATTATCATATAATTTATTTCATCTGCTTCAAATGCATTTAATAATTGTGCATCATCTTCATAGTTTGAAATAGTTAAATTATTACCATATGTTAAGTATTCACTTATGCTTGAAAGACTAGATGTAACTACACCTATCTTATAATCAGATAATTTAGATAAATCTTGTATCTTTTTATTATTCTTACTAATAATTACAAAATTATCTTGATAAAATAATAAATCATTTCTTCCTATATCATCTGTTTCTTTTACTATTTTAAATAAGTAATCAGATGTAGGAACATTAGATGATAATGAATAAGAAACTCTATTTAAGGATAAACCAGTTTCAGCTTCAAAATAATCTAAGAATGATAAAAATATATCATTTTCGCTAGCAGAAAATATTGGCAAATCATTCATGATATATATATCTATCATGCTCTTTTTATTATCTTCAATCCATCTTTTTTCGGATAAACTTAATTCATTTCTATTTCCGTTTACTCTAATTAAATATATTAGTACTAATACTATTATTAGTGCTATTCCCCCAATGATTGCAAACAATTTTTTATTGTTCTTTTTCATTTACTTCTACCTCACTTTTTACTAATTCGTCAGATGTCCATGTAATACTATCATTAGAACTATTCTTATAACCAATCATAACAAAATTATTTTCTTCATTCTTTATAAATAATTGTACATCATAAAATGAAAGCTCATCTTTAGAAAAATTTTTCAAAAGTTCCTTACTTTTTTCTTTCATCTTATCTATAGTATTCTCTTTAGAATTAGTTTTTATAATTATATTTACTGTTTTACATTTTATATCTTCAATCTTAATTTCATCTATACTTTTATCTTCTTTTAAAGATTTTACTATTTCATTCTTTCTAGTACTAGTCATAGGGACCTTTTCAATGCCTGCTAATGAACCACATACTACACTTTCATCAGCAGGTTTTAAATAAGCCTTTACTGTAACAAATACAAAACCCAAAAATACTAGAAATATTGCAATAATTATATATACTCTATACTTTACGATAGTTTTCATCTAATTAATCACTCCTTGGTACTTTATATTATACTATAAAATAGAAATATATTCAATGAATATTAAAAATAGGATTTAACTCCTATTTTTTAATTCTTCTAATAACATTTCATTAGCCAATTTAGGATTAGCTTGTCCCTTTGTTTCTTTCATTATTTGACCCATTAAGAATTTAACACTTCTATCAAGTCCATTTTTATAATCTTCAATAGCTTTTGGATTATTATTTAAAATATTATTAATTATATCTTTTAATACATTGGTATCACTTATTTGAGATAATCCTTTTTTATTAATAATATCTTCTACATTACCACCATTTTCCAATAGTTCTGATATTATTTCTTTTGCTATTTTAGAAGATATTTTATCAGTATTTAACATATTGACTATGTCTTTAATATTATCTAAAGTTATATTTAATTCATTAAATTTTAAATAATGAGAATTCATATATGATAATATTTCACTAGTTAATATATTGGCAGATAATACCGGATTGATATTACTATTTATAAGTTCATTTAATGCTATACTTAAATCTTGATTTTGAATTAAAGATTTAATTGTTACATCATTAATACCTAATTCTCTATATTTAGATTTTAATTCACTAGGTAACATTGGTATAGTTTTTCTAATACTTTCAATCCATTCCTCATCAACTATTACTTTTGGAATATCAGGCTCTGGAAAATATCTATAATCATTACCTGTTTCTTTTACTCTCATAAGAATAGTAGTTTTAGTTTTATCATCCCATCTTCTAGTTTCTTCTTTTAACTCTCTACCTTCATTTATTAACTTAGTTTGTCTTTCTATTTCATATAAAATACTTTCTTTTACAGCACTTATACTACCTATATTTTTAACTTCTACTTTTGTGCCTAATTTATCACTATCGCTTAATGATATATTAGGTTCACATCTCATGCTTCCTTCTTCTATCTTAACATCAGATACACCTGAATAAAGTAACATTTCTCTTAAGTTTTCTAAGTATAATACAGCTTCTGTTTCATTAGCAATACAAGGTTTAGTAACTATTTCAATAAGAGGTATACCTGCTCTATTAAAATTTAATAAAGTATGATTACCTTCATGAATACTCTTACATGTATCTTCCTCTACATGTATTTCTTCTATCTCAATTTTTTTCTTTATGCCATCATATTCTATTTCTACATATCCATTTCTACCAATTGGTGTATTATTTTGAGTTATTTGATAGTTTTTTGGATTATCTGGATAGAAATAATTTTTTCTATCAAATATCATTTCTTTTGTTACTTCACAATGAAGTACAAGTGCACATTTAATACCTAAATCTATTAATCCTTTATTTAGGGTTGGTAATGTGCCTGGATATCCCAAATCTATTACATTGGCTTTTTTATTAGGTACTTCTCCATAAGTATTTGCTGAAGGTGAAAATGCTTTACTATTAGTTTTTAATTCACAGTGAACTTCAATTCCTATAGTTGGTTTTAACATGATTCACCTCCAAAATTATTTTCTATAAAACTAGCTAATTTATACATCTTAGCTTCTTCAAATTTATTACCTATAATCTGTAATCCTATTGTTTTATTATCATTAATTCCTACCGGAATACTCATACCAGGAAGTCCTGCCATATTTACAGGTATTGTAAGTAAATCATCAGTAAAACTCTTTACTGCATCGTTTTGTCCTTCACCTAGTTTATAAGCATAATCAGTAGTTGTTGGTCCAATAATTAAATCATATTTTTTAAATAAAGATTCAAAACTATCACTTATAGATTTTCTAATTCTTAACGCTTTATAGTAATATGTTTTAGCATTTTTACCAGAAAGTACATAAGATCCAATCATAAGTCTTCTTTTAACTTCATCACCAAAGCCTTCTTGTCTCGTAAATTTATACATATCATCAACATTTTTATATTCTTTATCAGTTAAATAACCATATCTAACACCATCAAATCTCGCTAAATTAGATGATGCTTCTGCAAGAGCAATTATTTGATATAAGGGTACAGAATACTCAATGTTTTTTACATCAACATAATCTATAGTTACACCTTTCTTAGTTAAAAAATTTATAACTTCATTTATTCTATTTCTAATTTCACTATTAATTACATCACTCATATAAAACTTAGGTACTGCTATTTTCATACCTTTTATATCTTCACCAATAAATCTAGTAAAATCTTCATTAGTAACACTACTAGTTAAATCTTTTTCATCTTTCCCAGCGATTGCATTAAGTAACAATGCATTTTCATATACATTTCTACTTATTGGTCCAATTTGATCTAAGCTTGATCCAAATGCAACAAGACCATATCTAGATACTCTACCATATGTTGGTTTTAAACCTACTACACCATTAAATGCACTTGGTTGTCTAATGGATCCCCCTGTATCAGAACCTAAACTAAATGGCACTATATTAAGAGCAACTGATACCGCAGAACCACCACTACTACCACCAGATACCCTGGTCTTATCGTGTGAATTAAGTACAGGTCCATAATAACTTGTTTCATTTGATGAACCCATAGCAAATTCATCCATATTTAATTTACCAACTATAATCATATGTTTTTCTTTCAATTTTTCTACTACAGTTGAATCATATACTGGTACAAAATTTGATAATATTTTAGATCCACATGTAGTTTTTAAATCTTTTGTAACAATATTATCTTTAATTGCTATTGGTATACCAAATAATATATTATCTACTTCAATATTTTCTAATTCTTTTGCAATATTTATTGCTTCTTCTTTATTTAATGTAATAAATGTATTATATTCTTTACAATTTTCTATTCTTTCAAAACATTCTAACACTAAATCAATAGGTTTAATTTCTTTATTTTTTAATTTATTATTAATTTCTTTTATACTTAAATCTAAATACTTAGTCATTTACAAACCTCTTTATTTCAATATAATTTCCATTCTTTTTTGGTGCATTTGAAAGAATATCTACTTCTTCATCTAAACCTATATCTTCTCTATATTCATTACTATTATTAGATGGCGATATTAATATATCACCTTCTACATCTACTTCATTTATTTTTTCCATTTCATTTAATATTTGTCTTAATTGTATTTTATACTTTTCAACATCTTCATCACTTACATTTATTCTTGCAAGATGTGCTACATGTAATACTTCTTCTTTTGTTAGTTCTTCCATAAAATCACTCTTTCCTAGTTAATAGTATATCATTTTAGGGTAAACAAAAAAAGACTAAATCGTCTTTTTTATCCAACATAATGCATTATTATTAAATAACCAATTAATAATATTACTGCTTCTACTGCCATAGCAACTACTATAGATACTTCTGAGTTTTTAAATTCTGCTTTTTTTGCTACTGGCTTAGCAGCAGGTCTAGAAACTTTTTTTACTGCTGGCTTAGCAGCAGGTCTAGAAACTTTTTTTACTGCTGGTTTAGTAACTTTTTTGGCAGCCGGTTTAGTAGTATTTTTAGCAGCTGGTTTTTTTGCAACCTTTTTTGTTGCCATACTTTCACTCCCTTTTTATTATATTATTACTTTTTTAGTATAACATAAAATTTACATTTATGGAATATTTTTTGTCAATTATTGTTTTTTCTTAATCTTAATACACTTTCTAATCTTGCCGCTCTTAAAACTTGACTATCTACAGTTGCATATGAAATTTCTAAATTTAATAAATGTCCATTATTAAATATAATTGTTGTACTATCATTATTCCTTTTATAATTTTGCAAGTTTTTTAATGATATCCACGCACAATTAAACAATCTTGGCGAAGTAGTTGGAAAGAATATTATTTCTTTACTTTCTTCTATTATTATTGGTGCTTTATGACTTATACCTATTAAATTCTTTGTCCCCAAAAATCTTCCTTGATATGAACTACCAAAATATTGACAACTAACATCTATAATTTTTATAGTTGGTTGATTAACTATAAAAGATTTAGATTTCTCTATAATTTTTGATCTACATTCATCAATTGGTATTATAGCTAATGTATCATCATTTATTTCATATTCGTTCATATTTCACCTCCCTCTAATTATAATTTCTCAAAAAAATTATAATTTCCTCTAAAATAACAATATATTCTATCGAATTTTGATGTTTTCTGTAGAAAAAAAAGACATTTTTGTCTTTTTTTAACGGAAACCGCCTCCGCCGCCTCCGCCACCAAAGGAACCACCGCCTCCTCCTCCAGAAGAGAATCCTCCTCCTCCAGAAGAATAACTTTCAGCGGCACTTCTTGCAGCAGATGCAGCCTGTACCCCTTCACTAGATATTGAATGTGCAAATAAGAATGCATCATAATTATAATTATATGCTTCCATTTCAGTAAGAACTTCTGGATATAAATTTCTAAATTGCTTCATAACTTCATCTGCCATACCAAGTATTTGAGCATACATTAGATATTCATTCCATAATTTTACTTCAATAGGTTGTTTCTCATCAATTCTAGAAAATTCTCTAAAGAACTGTTTTAAACCTTGTAATCTAATTGCTTCTTCTCTAGCTTTTTCAGATATTTCATATTGCTGATATTTATATTTAAATATCTTACCACCTTCATATTCATTTTTTGATATTAGATGTTTATTTACTAATTCATCTCTTTCATATTTTAAACAATCATCAAACCAATTAAATATTTTAGTATAATTTTTCTTACACCATTTTTTAAATTCATTAGTTTCTAATTTCCCATCACCACTAGCTTCAAGCATATAATCATATAAATCTTGCTCTTTAGCATTAGCATCTAATGGTTTTTTAACAAATGTTACTACGCTTTCTTCTTTTTTCTTAAATATTCCGTTTGATTCAATCTTCTCAATTGTAACATTTCCATCATGTATCCATTTTAATAAAACTGCTCCTAAAAAATCATTTTTATTTTTAATTATGTCAAATGTATCTGCGGTCCAGAATGCATAATATATATCTTTGTTGCAAGGTATATCTCTAAAATTAGGTACACTACCTAATTTTTTACCATTTGGTCCATAATTATATTTATTATTTTTAGAAGATCTTGCCGCTAATACTCCAACCCATACAAATATACCAAATGAAATAATTGTACCAATAATACTACTAATTATTTCTTTAATACTCATTTTTTCTTCTTTATGTATTGATGGAGTTGCACCTTCATTGGCCATACTTAAATAATATTCAAAATCATGATCTAAAATTGAATTGCTTTCAAATGTTCCTTTAGGAAATTTAGCAAGTAATGTTAAATATTCGGAACTATTTATTCTTCCATCACTGGTCATATATATTGCACCATCTTTTACATAACAAGGTGCATCATACATACCAAATCCCCATACATCCAATGTATCTGGGTACTTATATGGTCCACTTATTTTTATTGTAACATTATCTGGTTGTGCACTAAAATCATATGGAAATAAAGTCCAATATATCATATCCGCATCAGATAAATTTGATATAAAATTGGTTATTTCATATTTAATTACATAAGTATGTTTACCATACTCAGTAATTCCAAATACTACATCTGTTTCATTACTATCTGGTTTATATATACCAGCTTTGTATGATTTTGAACTCAAACTTGAATTTTCATTCCAAGAATCAACTATTTGATATGATTTTCCATCCATAGATGCACTTAAAACATTTATTTTAGACTCACCAATATTATAATATGGGTGCCATCCTTCAGTGCCTTGGTTTACATTTGCATCCCATGTTTCTGTAACTATTGCTTTACCATTACTAGATAATACTATATCCATATCAATTTTAGATATAGTTGAAGCATTTACAAAAAATGGAAATATTAATAAACTAATAAATAAAATTATTTTTTTCATATATTCCTCCTAAGAAAAAAACTTACAAAAGTAAGTTTTAGAATGATACTTTTGGAGCTTCTTTCTCACTTTCAGTAACTTCGAAGTATTTCATTTCCTTGAATCCAAACATTGATCCAATTATATTTGAAGGGAACATTTGTAACTTATTCATATAAGATAATACTGAATCATTATAGAATTGTCTTGAATAAGCAATCTTCTCTTCGCATTCTTTTAAATCAGCTTGTAAACTTAAGAAATTTTCATTAGCTTTAAGTTCTGGATATGATTCTGTTAATACCATTAATCTTCCTAAAGCCTTAGTTAATTCACCGCTGGCTTCCATTTCTGCTTCTGGAGTATCAGCAGTTTTAAACTTATTTCTTGCTTCAATAACTGCAGTAAGAGTATCACTTTCATGTTTTGCATATCCTTTAACTGTTTCTACTAAATTAGGTATTAAATCAAATCTCCTTTTTAATTGTACATCAACTTGAGCCCATTGATCTTTTACCTTATTTCTTAGCTTAATTAAACTATTATAAGTTTTAGCAACAAATGATATTAATAAAAATACTAATACTAAAATTACTATTAACCATGTTGGCATATTATCATCCTCCTCTATTAATTATATTACCATACATAACATTTTTTGTAAATTAAAAGAAATAAGTATATTACTTATTTCTTAATTTTGCATTAAATCCCTTTTCAACATTATCAATAATTGTTTCAAATGATTTTAATACTTCTTCTTCAGTTAAAGTCTTTTCTATATCTTGAAATGTAATTTTAAATGCTACTGATTTCTTATCTTTTTCAAAATTATTAAATACATCAAATACATCTACATTAGAAACTACTCTACCGCCCTTTTTATATATAGTAGATACTACATCACCTACACTTATATCATTAGATAATACAAATGCCATATCTTTTACAACGGATGGATATTTAGGTACTTCTTTATATTTTATAGATTTAATTTGAATATCAAATAATTTATCTAGATTTAATTCACATACATATATATCTTTATTAGATACACTTGGATGTGGTTTACCAATGTAACCAATTACATTACCATCTATAAGTATAGAAGCACTCATACCTGGATGATATGATTTTGGAATATTTTCTACTGATAATTTGTATCTTTTTAATACTCCTAAATAATCAAATAAATTTTCTAATACTCCTTTAATAGTATAAAAATCTATTACTATTCTGCTATTCCATGTATTATCAATATAATTACCTGTCATAAGTATTGCTAATTTATTGACTTCTTTATAATCTTCTTCTATATAATATATTTTACTTGTTTCAAATATACATAAATCTTTAATATTTCTAGATATATTATAATCTGCAACTTTTAACAAAGATGGAATAATAGAATACCTCATTATAGATCTATCTTCTGTTAGTGGAGATGATACTTTAATATATTCAAATGGTTTATCTTTAAATAATTCTATTTCTTCTTTATTTACTAATGAATAAGTTATTACTTCATTAAGTCCAAGTGAATATAATCTATTCTTTATATCTTTTATATATTTATTTTTAGGAAGATGTCTACCCATTCTTATAGGTAATATAGGTAACTTACCTTTCATATTATCATATCCATGCATTCTTCCCACTTCTTCTATTAAGTCTTCTTTTATGCTTATATCGAGTCTTCTTGAAGGAACAAATACGTCAAATACGTTGTCTTTTTCTTTACAAGTAAAACCTAGTCTGCTAAATATATTCCTAATTTCATTAGTACTTACTTCCATTCCTAATACGTCATTAATTTTCTTTGCACTTATTTCTATTTCTTTATCATCAGTATCTTTATCATTAAATCCAACTATACCAGATAAAACTTCACCACCAGCATATTTATTAAGCAAATATGCTGCTCTATCAAGAGCTTCTTTAGTTCTTTTAGGATCTACACCTTTTTCAAAGCGAACAGAAGCTTCACTTCTTAATATTTCTTTAGATGTATATCTAATGTTGTATGGATTGAATATTGCACTTTCAATAAGAATATTCTTTGTATCCATTGTAACTTCGCTGTCAAGTCCACCCATAACACCTGCAAGTGCAATTGGTTTATCCTCATCGCATATTACAATATCAGTATCTTTTAAAATTCTATCTACACCATCTAATGTTGTAATTTCTTCTCCATTTTCTGCTTGTCTTATTATTACTTTATCTCCAATTTTATCAAAATCAAAGAAGTGTAATGGTTGTCCATATTCAAGCATTACATAATTACTTATATCTACGACATTATTTATTGGTCTTATTCCACATGACATAAGTCTTGATTTTATAATTTCAGGGCTTTCTTTTATTTCAACATTTCTTACTATTCTTGACATATATGCTTTACAATTATTTGTCTTGTTTTCTATCTCAATATAATCTGAAGTTTTATCACTAATTTCAGTTACTGTATTATTAGGTAAATTTACTTTCTTATCATATATAGCACCTACTTCATATGCCATACCTATCATACTTAATAAATCAGATCTATTAGCGGTAAGTTCATAATCAACATACGTATCATTCAATCCAAGATATTCTTTTGCATCTATTCCTACTGGTGCATCTTCTGGAAGAACATGAATGCCTTTTTTATCTTCTTCTTTTACATATTTAGATTCTAAACCTAGTTCTGCTAATGAACAAATCATACCATTAGATTCAACACCTCTAATTACAGTTTGTTTTATTTCGCCAGCAGGTAATTTAGCTCCTACTTTAGATACAATAACCTTTTGATTAGCTTCAACATTAGGAGCACCACATACTATTTGATATATTTTATCTCCTAAATCAACTTCGCAAACATTTAAATGATCAGAATCTGGATGTGGTCTTTTAGATACTACTCTACCTATAACTAAATCTGTTGCAGGACATAATTCATTAATACTTTCATATTCATTTCCGACATGTAACATAGCATCTGCTATATCTTTAGCATCAACATCAATGTCTACTAATTCTTTTAACCATGAATTACTTACTCTCATATGACACCTTCTCTACTTTATCAAATTCTTCTAAAAATCTTTTATCATTTATATAGAAATTTCTTATATCATTTATTCCATACTTAAGCATTGCCATTCTTTCAGGACCTATTCCAAATGCAAATCCAGTAAATTTATTACTATCATACCCACACATATTAAGTACATTAGGATGGACCATACCAGCACCTAATATTTCAATCCACCCTGTTCCTTTACAAATATTGCATCCTTTACCATTACAATTAAAGCATGATACATCTACTTCTATACTTGGTTCTGTAAATGGAAAATGACTTGGTCTAAATCTTATTTCTCTTTTTTCACCAAATATTTTCTTTGCAAACACTTCTAAAGTCCCTTTTAAATCAGCCATAGATATATTTTCATCTACTACTAATCCTTCTATTTGATGGAATTCATGTGAATGTGTTGCATCATCATTATCCTTTCTATATGTTTTACCTGGGCATATTATTCTTATTGGAGTCTTTTCAATATTAGCAAGCATAGTTCTTACTTGTACAGGAGAAGTTTGAGTTCTTAAAAGTGTATCTTCTGTTATATAAAAACTATCTTGTGTATCTCTTGCAGGATGTCCCTTTGGTAAATTTAACATTTCAAAATTATATAAATCCCTTTCTACTTCAGGTCCTTCTACTACATCATAACCCATAGATATAAATATATCTTCTACTTCATTTATCATTTTAGTTATTGGATGAACGCTACCTACATTTATCTTTGTAGATGGTAATGTTACATCTATTTTTTCATTACTTAGTTTTTCTTCTAACTCTTTTGCTTCTAATTCTTTCCTTAAATTAGTAATCTCAACTTCAACATAAGTTTTAAACTCATTCATTAATCTTCCGCATTCTTTTTTCTCTTCTACACTTAAATCTCTCATCATAGTGGAAAACTCTTGAATTTTACTTTTCTTACCTAAATAATTAATTCTTAAATCATTTAGTTCATTCATGGTTTTTACTTTTTTAATATCCCTTTCAAATAGAGTTTTTAACTTTTCAATTTCGTTTTTCATATATCCTCCTTTAAATAAAAAAATCTATAATCTAAGGGTCCATAAGGACGGTTCCACCTTAGTTCATAGATTCTATGCACTCTTCTCTTAACGCGAGTAACGTCATATTTTATATGCACTATGTTGACGAATTCATAAATTATTACCATTAGTTTACACCAACCACTAACTCTCTATTAGTAAATCACTTATTACTACTCCAACTCTTCGTTTTTCAAATTAGATTATAACACATTTTTATTATTTTTCAATATTAAATAGTCATTAACTCTTTCTCTTTTTCGCTTAATAAATTATCTACTTCTTTATTATACTTACCTATTAAATCTTGAACCTTATCCATTCCTCTTTTTTCTTCATCTTCAGGAAGTTCTAATTTCTTAATATCATTATTAGCATCTTGTCTAATATTTCTTAATGCTATTTTAGCTTCTTCAGCCATACCTTTAACTTCTTTTACAAATTCTTTTCTTCTTTCTTCAGTAAGTTCAGGTATTACTAATACAACCATTTCACCATTATTATTAGGTGTTAAACCAATATTGGCTTCATATATACCCTTTTCAATATCAGATATACATGATTTATCAAATGGTTTAATTACTAATTGTCTTGCTTCTGGTACAGATATTGTAGCAAGTTGAATTAAAGGTGTTTCTACACCATAATATTTAACCATTACATTATCAAGTATTCTTGGATTAGCACGTCCTGCTCTTACATTAGTAAATCTCTTTTCCATATTTTCTATAGCTTTTAACATTTTATCTTCAGTTTCTAATAAAATAGTTTCCATATTATCACCTCATTTACATTATATCATTTAATTATTCTTATGTTAAATAAAAATAGTGCATAAAACACTATTTTTTATACTTTTGAATTATAGCATCTACTATTCTTTGACTTGCGTAACCGTCTCCATATGGATTTGATGCCTTGCTCATTTTTTTATATTCTTCTTCATTCGTCAACAATTTCATAGTTTCATTATATATAATTTCTGCTGATGTTCCTACTAATTTTAATGTACCTGCATCAATACCTTCTGGTCTCTCAGTCGTATCACGCAAAACCAATACTGGTTTACCAAGTGAAGGTGCTTCTTCCTGAATACCACCGCTATCAGTTAAAATTATATATGCTTTATTCAAAAAATTATGAAAGTCAAATACTTCTAATGGCTCAATTAATTTGATTTTCTTTGAATTACCAAATATTTCTTTGGCAATCTCCCTTACCTTCGGATTTAAATGAATTGGATATATTACCTTAACATTAGTAGTATTATCCACAATATTCTTTACCGCAGTAAATATATTCCTCATATTGTCGCCAATATTTTCTCTTCTGTGGGCTGTCAAAAGAATTAGCTTATCATTATCATCTAACCATTCCAATTCTTTGTGAGTATAATCTGTACTTATAGTTGTAGCCATGGCATCAATAGCAGTATTTCCTGTTATATATATCTTGCTTTCAGGAACATTTGCCTTAAGCAAATTTTCCCCGCTTAAACTAGTTGGTGCAAAAAACATGTCAGCCATGCAATCAACCATTTGTCTATTCATTTCTTCTGGATATGGACTATATTTATCATAAGTTCTTAAACCTGCTTCAACATGTCCTATATCAACTTGATTATAAAACGCTGCTAAAGCTCCAGCAAATGCGGTAGTTGTATCACCATGCACTAAAACTATATCAGGTTTAACTATTCTTATTATACTCTCCAAACCATTTAATGCCCTTGTTGTAATATCTCCAAGAGTTTGACCTTGTTGCATTATGTTCAAATCATAATCAGGATTTATTTCAAACGTTTCTAGAACTTGATCTAACATTTCTCTATGTTGTGCAGTTACACATACTATACTTTCTATTTCTTTTCTTTTTTCTAATTCTTTCACAAGTGGAGCCATTTTTATAGCTTCCGGTCTTGTTCCAAATATACTCATTACTTTAATCATATTATTCACCTTTTATAAGTTCAATTTCTTGTTTAGTCACAATTTTTGGGGCACACTTTTTTGCAATAAAATTATGCGCATTTTTAGACTTTTTTAAAAATTCTTCACTATTATAATACATATTTTTTATTGCAATAGCAAGTTCCCTATAATTGTTAGCCAAGTAACCGCAATCATTATTTACATATTCTGGTATAGCAGTATTATTTGATGTTACCGGTACTAACCCACTCATCATAGCTTCACACATTGAAACTCCTTGTGCATCCTGGCGTGTAGGAATTAACATTATTCCGTTTTTCTTATGCGCCTCACTAATTTCATTATGATTTAGAAACTTCCTGAAAATATTAACATTTTCAAAATTACGTAGAGGCTTTAAAGTTTTATCAAATAATCTTCCATCACCATATAAATTAAATTTTAATTTATCAAAAAATGGTTCGTGACTTAATTCTAATATTGCTTTAACCATTAAATCCGTTGCATATTTTTTTGACTGATAGCTTCTTATATTTAATATATTTAATCTATCATCTTTTAATTTCTTTTTATATACAAAGATCTCGTCATCCACCACATTCGGTATTATAGTATATTTCTTTATTTTGCCAACAGAATGGGAATCATGTTCCAATATATTTTTCATCCAAAGTGAAACAAACACGAATGTAATGTCATAATTACTAACAATTAATTTGTGCATAAAATTAAGCTGAATTGTATCTAATAATATATATCCTAAGAATCTATGTGGTTTTTTAACATTAAAAGCAAAAAGCCTTCTGTACCATCCTAAAGCTTCTGCGCCATGAACCCAAATAACCATTTTTGCATTAGGATATATCTTTAACAATGGATTCATAACTTTTTTATATGCAAAATGAACTAAATACTTATCAAAACTATTTTCACTCAAAAACTTTACATATGCTGCTTTTCCACCAGTATATACAGTCACACCTTCATATTCATATTTTCTTAAATCTCCTTTTGTAAAACTAAATACTATCACATCTAATGATTTATTTAAATATAGTTTTACTCTACTGTGAACAAAACCATTATTATATTTATCGTTTTCACTAGGATATCCCGGTGAAATAACTAAATATCTCATATCTTACCTCCAACTTTTTTTAAAATTTTTTTACCATATTTCTCAAAAGTTTCATCTTTAAAAATATATAACATAAAAAAATATACTGCACCACCTATACATATTTGTATGCTTGTCAATATAATAGATGGTTTTAAAATAAAGTACATAGAAGAACATACTAAGCACATTAAAATAGATGCAATTATGTAATTTTTACTAATTTTAATTAATTCTCTTAACTTAATTATTTTTTTCATATATACAATTTGAATTAGTGCAACTAATAATTCTGCAGCGATTGTGCCTATTGTTGCTCCAAGTGCTTTATATTTAGGAATAAATATAAAGTTTAATATAACATTAATACCCGCTCCACAAAAATATGACACTGTCAAAACCTTTGTATTATTAATTGCTGTTAAATATTGAGCGCCAGATACATTTGATATAGAAATAAATATCGTAGTTATACCAAGCGCTATCAATATATATGCTGTGTCAATATATTCATTACCTAAAAACCAAGGTATTAAGCCATAAGAAATGGCAGCCAATCCTATAGATAGCGGTATTGATAATGCAAGAGACACTTTAAAAGCACTTATTATGTATTTTTTCACGTTATCTGAATTATTTTTAATATATTCTTCTGATATCCTAGGAAGCATTACTGCACTTAATGAAGTCACAACCGCTAGAGGAACTTTTACAATTTTTTCAGCTTGATTATAAAAACCTACTTGTTTAATATCCATTGATAAATCATTAATCATTATTTTATCAAACTGACAATATATCAATGTTGCAACTTGTGGCAAAAATAATTTTAAATTGGGAATCACGTGCTTTATTATTTCCAAATTCTTTAATTCTAATTTTGTTATTATTTTTTTTGTTGGTATATACAACGTAATTGCACTAAATATAGTAGTTAATGAATATATTAACATTAATATTTCTAAATCGGATTCCTTTCTTACAAATACAAAGATACAAATCATACCAACCAATTTTATTATGAAACTTCGTAATATGGTTATTCCCAATTCTTCTAATCCTTGAAATAACCACGCTACATCAAAAAATGCTCCTATAATTGTGAATATATAAATATAATAGTACAACGAATACGAACTAAAATGTGCATATATTAAGTACACAAATATAGTAAATACAAAATATATAAGTCTAAGAATTAATAATTCTGAAAAAACTTTGTTTAATTTTTGTTGATCTCCTCTAACATAGGCAACTTCTCTTACTGAATAATTTGATAATCCCATTAAACCTATTGTTGTAAAAAGCGTAACAACTGAATTTACATAACTATTTATTCCAACATTTTCAGGTTTTAATATCCTAGCAATATATGGTGTAGTAAGTAATGGAATGAGAATAGCAAAAACTTGATATAAAGAATTATAAATATAATTTTTTGTTAAACTCTTTCTCTTCATATTCTATCTCCATTGTTTTCTAATTTCTCAAATATTTTTCTATTTCTTCACTAAGAACTTTTTTAAATTTATCACTATTAGTTTCATATTTTTTTACTTTCCAATTTTTTATTTCTTTCATTAAAACATCCAAGTCATTGCTTTCTGTTAATTCTAAAACATAACCACTTTCCCTAAACATTTCCGCAAGTTCCTCTTGGTGATCATCTACATGTTCATGATACTTGGCCAATCTAGAACATACTATAACTTTCTTACCTTTTTTTAAAGGCATTAACACAGAACCCGTACCTGCGTGCGTTATTACAACACTTGCATCATCTATATATTTATTCATTTTATCATAATCAATAAATTCAAATATTTCCATTTTTTTACTAGAGTATTTTGTATGACCTGCTTGAACAATTATTTTTTCTTTTATTTTAGATTTTTCAATATAATCTAAAAGCCTAGTAAATGGTTCTTTCTGCGTTCCTAAAGTAACTAAAATCATTAATAAATCCCTCCCCAATACTCTGCCTTTGGATAGAATTTTAACATTGATTCCCATTGTACAACAAAGGTTGTGGCAATAGGATATATGAGTCTACCAGTTAAAGTAGGACTAGTTCTTTTTGCAAAAGATTCTATATATATTATTTTCCTACCGAAAATCCAACCATAGTAACACATTGGTACGGCTGTGTGAGTACCGGTTGTAACTATCACTTTTGGATTATATTTTAAAATCAAATATAACGACTTGAAAATATTGCAAAATGCTATAAATATATAATTTAAAATATATTTCCTAGAACCATATTTCAAATATCTAATATTGTATTCTGACGACATATTTTTAGTTACGTCTGTCTTTTCAGTAACTAGAACATAGTTATATTTATTAAAAACTTCTTTTAAAGTTAATAACTGAGTTAAATGCCCACCTACACTTGATATAAACATAACATTATTTTCATTATTTCTAATTTTTTTTATTTCCCTATTTAGCATTGCAAATATTAAACAAAAATATGTAGACACTGATGCAGACAATAGCATATGACCTGATATATATGAAATCCCTAATGCTAAAAATAATGAAATTGATAAGTATATAAATGCTGGATTGCTAATTCCGTTTGAAAATAGTATAGTAATTCCAATCTTTACAATTATATATAATATTATAGACAAGACTATAATTAGTGAAATTATTCCAAACATATTATTAATATCTTTTAAGTCTTGTTCAACAATTAGTATCTTATTATCTTTAACATAACTTTTACCTACTAATTTGTTTAAAAACTTATTATCACTTGTGACACTTTCTGATTTTTCTTTAATTTCTTCATTAAACTTGTCTCTTCCACTTAAAACAACTCTGCTGACCGCCTCTTTATCTATACTCTTATTATCTGGCTTTTTTATTTCTATTTTTTCAAAATTAATTTTTGATTTTGTGTTATGAACAGCTGGAACACTATTCCAAAAGAAGAATGGTAATAAAAATAAAACTAATATAACCAAATATTTTAAATTGTTTTTTTCTTTTTTTATATTAATTAGTTTATATATTATACAACAAAATAAAGTAATTATACTAGCTAATAATCCTGTCTTAGTGCCCAAGGCAAATAGAGCAAAATAGCAAAGTATAAAATTAAACCAATCTATTATCTTTTTATCATTTAAATATAATAAATTGTACACGCTGATTGGGAATAAAATAGATAAAAATGCACCCAATTCATTTGCTGAACTAAACCAAAAACTTGTGCCAATTCTTGTTGAATCATAGCTTTCTATTCCTGTTTTAGTAATAAAAGACAATATAAATGAAACCCCCAAAATAATTAATGGAATCCTAAACTCGGATAATTTTATTTCACCATTCTCTAAAATCCATTTTACAAAATATACTAACATTATCATTAGATATAGATATTTAAATAAATAGCCTGCATATAACATTTTATGCTCATTAAATACTGTACCATTATTATAAAGATTAATGACAACTATAACAAATATTAAAGCAATATATATAATATTTTTATTTTTATTTTTATCTATAAATACCAAATAAATTAGAGCAAGTAACAATATAAACATTTTAGTTATTATTCCAGCAGTTATACTCATATTATTCTTCATCATAAAAGAAGTTATAATATCAATAATTGGTTGTACAAAAACTAAAAGTGGTATTAATACATTATAAATCTTGTTCTTCATACTCCACATCCTTTTTTGACCCTTTAAAATCATATATAACGTTAGTATTTAATACAAATACTACTACAATAGTTAATAAAACCCCATAAATTATGTAACCTAAGTATCTATCTTTTAAAACATATACTATAGACGCTATAGCAAACAACAAATCGACCAATAAAATTATTAGTACGGTTTGTTTAACAGATAAATTCCTATTTAATATTTGATGATGTATGTGAAAACTATCTCCTTCTGTTATAGGTTCCCTCTTGATTAATCGTCTTATTATTGCAAAAAGTGTATCTAAAATTGGTATTGCAATTAATAATAGCGGAACAATTACTGATGTAAATGTGACATTTTTAAATCCCAAAAGAGCAATTATTGCTATTATAAATCCCATAAAATTACTGCCTGAATCTCCTGCAAATATTTTCGCCGGATTAAAATTGTGTAGTAAAAACCCTAACGTTGAGCCAAACATAACAAAAGCAAGTACAAAATCCAAACCAGTTTTGCCTTGCATGGTTGCAATTATACCAATTGTAAGATAATATATGGAACTTATCCCTCCTGACAAACCATCTAATCCGTCTATCAAATTTATACAATTCACACAGCCAAGTATAAAGAATATAGTTAACGGATAAGAAAACATTCCAAAATTTATGTATATACCGAATGCGTCTATATCTCTTAATAATATATTCCCGTATATGGCTACTACTAATGCAGCTATAAGCTGTCCGCAAAATTTTGTAGAAGCTTTTAATTCCACTATATCATCAATTATACCTACAAGTATTATTATAAAACTACCTATAAGTATTGAATTCATTTGAGCACTTGGCGTTCCAAAAAGCATGTAACCCAAAAGAAAACCGCCAAATATTCCCAAACCGCCCAATTTAGGTGTTGGTTTTTTGTGAATATGTCGTCCCCTTGGTATATCAACAGCACCAACTTGCATAGCTATTTTTTTTATAAACGGGATAGCAATGGCCACAAATAAAAATGGTATTAAAATCATAATTAATATTTTAAGTGTCAAATTTTCAAACATTCTTCATCACTCTTATTCCACTTTAATCTCTACTATATAAATCTCTTGTATATACTTTATCTGTAACATCATTTATTGCTTCTTCAAGTCTATTTGCTAAAATTACATCTGATTTATTTTTAAATTCTTCTAAATCATTTACTACTTTACAATCATTAAATTCTGAATCTTTTAATGTTGGTTCATAAATAATTATTTCAACTTTATGTTTCTTTAAATTTTCAATTACTCCTTGAATAGCACTTGCTCTAAAGTTATCTGAATTTGTCTTCATAGTAAGTCTATAAACACCTACTACATTTGGTTTTCTTTTTAAAATCATATCTGCAATATGTGATTTTCTTGTATCATTTGCTTTTACTATTGCTTCTATTAAATTTTCTGGAATATCTTTATAATTTGCTAATAATTGTTTTGTATCTTTAGGCAAACAATAACCACCATATCCAAAAGATGGGTTATTATAGTGTGATCCTATTCTTGGATCAAGTCCTACACCTTCAATTATATCTTTTGTATTTAATCCTTTAATTTCAGCATATGTATCTAGTTCATTAAAGTAAGATACACGAAGTGCTAAATAAGTGTTTGAGAATAATTTAACAGCTTCTGCTTCTGTATTATCCATAAATTTAACTGGAATATCGGCATCATCTTTTAAAGCGCCTTCTTTTAATAAGAATGCAAATTTCTCAGCTCTCTTACTCTTCTCACCAACTATAATTCTAGAAGGATATAAATTATCATATAAAGCTCTTCCTTCTCTTAAAAATTCAGGTGAGAATATTATATTATCTATTCCATATTTTGCTTTAATCTTTTCAGTATATCCTACTGGTATTGTAGATTTAATAATCATTGTAGTATCAATATTCATACTTATTACTTTTTCAATAATATCTTCCACTAAAGATGTATCAAAAAAGTTGGTCTCATCATTGTAATTTGTTGGAGTACTTATTATAATGTACTCTGCATCTTTAAATGCTTCTTTGTAATCTAAAGTTGCTGTTAAATCCAATTTTTTGTTTTTTAAAAAGTCCTCTATTTCGTCATCTTTTATTGGTGAAATATGATTATTAATCATTCCCACTTTTTCAGGTATTACGTCTAAGGCATATACTGTATTATGTTGGCTTAATAATACTGCAAGTGATAACCCAACGTATCCTGTTCCTGCTACTGCTATTTTCATAACTACCTCCGTCCATTAAATTATAACAAAAAAAGGGTAGTAAATCTACTCTTTTTTATTATTTTTCTTCCTTTAAATTTAAACCCTTTAAATTATTAATTTCTTTGCCATATGCTATACCTACTCCTCTTTCCATTTTTCTAGACATAGCAGAGTAAAATACATAGTATATTCCATCTTCATACATTAAACTACTTCTATATATTCCCTTATTATCCCAAGAATTAATAGAAGGTCTTAATATAGTTATTCCTTCTCCGTAATTTATATTATCTTTAGATTTAAAATAATATAAATTCATTGACAATCTATCTTCCCAAGATGTATATGCTACTACAATCATTTCATAACCTTTATCAGTATGAATTACATCTAAATGCCAATTTTTTAAAGTAGATAATTGATATTTTAAGTTAATGGTTCTCTCATTAGAATACTTATATCCATCAACGCTTTCCATATATTTAACTTTTCTATCTGTATCTACTGACCACATTTTATATATTCCATCTTCATAGATAATAGCTGGCGATAAATAATCTTTTCTACTTCTTCTTGCTGATATAATCTCTTCTTTTTTAGACCAATTTACACCATCTTTAGTTATTTTTCTATAAATAATTACTTTATCATTAGAATCATTTACATATCTATAATAGCATTCTAATGTATCAGTATCATAATTATATACTAGATGTGGATCTGAGTTATAATTAACTCCCATTCTATAATTACTTGGTCTACCCTCTAAAGGGTTTTCAAATCCGTCTGGTTCAGTCCAATGTATTAAATCATTACTAACTTTTATATGGGGATTTTCTTTACCATCATTGCCTCTTGGATATGGAGAAAATACCATCCAATATTTATAACCATTCCATTTTTCATTAAAATTTAATACTTTTGGATGAAATGCGTCATTATCACCATATGCACTCTTAAGTTCTAATTTTTGCGCTGCATTGTGATAATTTTCTGCCATTTCCACCTGCTTATTAACCTTTCTTACAAATACTTTATTATCTAAAAATATATGTCCTCTTAAATAATTGAATATAATAAATGTAATTAATAATACTATTACAGTAATTAATATTCCAATTATTCTTTTACTTCTTTCATACTTCTTCTTATACTTCATTGTTACTCCTCAAATATTACTTCAATATATTATCTAAATCTTCCTCGTTCCAAATTGTAATACCTAATTCTTTAGCTTTATCGTATTTACTACCAGGATCATTGCCTACTATTACTACATCAGTTTTTTTACTTACAGAACCTGATACATTACCACCATTAGTTTCCAATATTTCTTTTATTTCATCTCTTGGTCTACTAAGAGTCCCTGTTATTACAAATGTTTTACCAGTTATATTTTCATTATTTATTATTTCTGTATTACCAATATAATTCATATTTATTCCATATTCTTTTAATTTGTTTATTTCTTCAATATTTTTATCGTTACTAAAATATTTTAAAATACTTTCTGCAATTATATCACCTATATCATGAATACTACTTAATTCTTCTTTACTAGTATTAATTAAGTTATCCATAGTTAAATAATGTTTAGCAAGTATTTTGGCTGTTTTACTACCTACTTGTCTTATACCAAGCCCAAATATTAATCTTTCTAATGAATTTGATTTAGAATTTTCTATTGCATCTAACATATTAGTTACAGACTTATCTCCATAACCTTCTAATTCCATAATATCTTTCTTATATTTACTTAAATTATATATATCGCTTATTTTAGATATATATTTTAAATTATATAAATCTTCTACTATAGCATCTCCTAACCCATCAATATTCATTGCGTCTCTTGATACATAGTGCGTTAAAGATTCTATTTTTCTTGCTGGGCAATGTTCATTTGGGCAAAAATAATCAGCTTCATCTTCTTTTTTTACTAAATAACTATCACATATAGGGCATTTAGTAATCATTTTAAAATCTATTTCATTACCAGTTCTTCTCTCA
>CACZSX010000009.1 GCA_902783915.1 uncultured Erysipelotrichaceae bacterium
TAGTGAGATAAAAGAAGCTTGTTGTTATGCACATAATTTAGGTAAAAAAGTATATGTTACTGTTAATATTGTTTTTCATAATGAAGATACGGATGGGGTTACGGATTATTTAAAAAAATTAGAAGAATGTGGGGTAGATGCAATTATCGTATCTGATCCATTAATAATTGATATTGTTAAAGATAATGAGATAAATATTCCAATACATATATCAACACAATATTCAACAGTTAATTATGAAGTAGTTAATTTTTGGAAAAGTCTTGGTGTAGAGAGAGTTGTTTTAGGTAGAGAATGTTCTCGTAATGAAATAAAAGAAATAATCGATAAGACTGGTATGGAGATAGAAACTTTTGTCCATGGAGCAATGTGTGCAAGTTATTCTGGTAGATGTGTTTTATCAAATTATTTTACAGGAAGAGATGCTAATAGAGGGGGATGTGCTCAAATATGTAGATGGAACTTTGATTTAGTAAAAGATGGTAAAAAAATAGATAATGAAACTAAATTTACGATGTGTTCAAAAGATTTATGTATGTTAGAGTATATTCTTGATATGATAGATATTGGTATAAAGAGTTTAAAAGTAGAAGGAAGAATGAGAAGTATCTATTATATAGCAATGGTTATTAATAATTATAGAAGGGCAATAGATGATTATTATAATGGTACTTTAACAGATGATAAGTTAAAGAAATATCGTTTAGAATTAGATAAAGTTGCTAATAGGGATAGTACCATACAGTTTTATGATAAAGAACCAGGTGTTAATGAACAATACTTTTTAGGTAGAGATGAAATAAGTAATCAAGAATTTTTAGGACTTATTGATGATTATGATGGAGAATATGTAACAGTTATATCTAAAAATTTCTTTAAAACAGGGGATAAAGTAGAAATAATATCTCCAGATAGAGAGACAATAGATTTTGTTATGGGAGAAATATATGATGAAGAAGGTAATATAATTGATGCAAGTAGACATCCAGAAAATAAGGTCAGATTTAGATTAAATTATGATGTTAAAAAATATGATATGTTAAGAATGGTTAACTAGAAGAAAATGATAAAAAATAGTTTTAAAAAAATAGAAAATATTACTTGACAAAAGCATAAATTACTAGTAAAATGTTGAAATGTTAAAAGAGGTGAGAAAAGTGAGCAATAAAGTATATTTGACAAATGAAGGCTTTTTAGAAATAGAAGAAGAATTAAATCACTTAAAGGAGGTTAAGAGACCTGAAGTTATTAAGGCATTAAAGGATGCAAGAGCTTTAGGTGATTTATCAGAAAATGCTGATTATGATGCAGCGAGAAATGAACAAGCACAAGTAGAAGGTAGAATTAAGGAATTAGAATTACTATTAGAAAAAGCTGAATTAATTGAAAAGAAAGATACTGATAAAGTAGGACTTGGTGCTACAGTTAAAATTAAATATATCGATGATGATGACGATATTGAAGAATATCGTATTGTTGGTTCTAAAGAAGCTGATCCATCAAATGATAAAATTTCTAATGAAAGTCCACTTGCTAAAGGTGTTATGGGACATAAAGTAGGCGATATTTGTGTTGTTGAAAGTCCAAATGGAAACTATAATGTAGAAATACTAGAAATAAAGTAAGGAGTTAAATATGAAGCAAGAATTTAATTTAGTAGTCAAAGGGAATGAATGGGAAGAATTACAAGATAAGGCATTTGAGAAAGTTAATAAAGAAGCTAAAGTAGATGGTTTTAGACCTGGTAAGGCACCTAGAAGTATGTATGAGAAAAAGTATGGTAAACAAGATATCTTATTTGAAGCTGCTGATATGGCTGTAAAAAAAGAATATGATAGAATTCTTACTAAAGAAAAAGTTATGCCTGTAATTGAACCTAAAGTAGATTTAGTTAAGTGTGATGATAAAGAACTAGAAGTTAAATTTATTTTTGTTAATGAACCTAAGGTAGAACTTGGTAAATATACAAATTTAGGTGTAAAAAAGAATAAAGTTAAAGTAACTAAAGAAGAAATAGATCATAGAATTCATCATTTACTTGAAGACTATGCAGAAATAGTTAGCAAAGATGGTAAAGTAGAAGATGGTGATGTTGCTATTATTGACTTTAAAGGACTTAAAGATGGTGTAGCATTTGATGGTGGTACAGCCGAAAATTATTCTTTAACAATTGGTAGTAAGACATTTATTCCTGGATTTGAAGAGGCATTAATCGGTATGAAAAAAGGAGAAGAAAAGGATATTGATTTGACTTTCCCAGAAGATTATATGTCTGAAGAATTAAAGGGACAAAAAGTAGTATTTAAGGTTAAAGTAAATGAAATAAAGAATAGAGTAGTTCCTAAATTAGATAAAGATTTCTTTGATGATTTAGCTATGGAAGGTGTTACTAATAAAGAAGAATTAGAACATCAAATTGAACATGAAATTGAACATCAAAAAGAACATGAAGAAGAACATGTTTATGAAGAAAAGTGTTTAGATAAAGCAGCAGAGAATATGAAAGTAGAAATCTGTGATGAACTTGTAGATGATGAAGTAGAACACATGTATAATGAGTTTATGCAAAGAATGTCTATGCAAGGTGTATCTGAAGAAATGTATTTTCAATATACAAAATCTAAGAAAGAAGATATTACTGGTCAAATGAAAGAAGATGCTCTTAAGAGACTTAAATATCGTTATCTACTTAAAGAAATAATTAAAGAAGAGAAATTAAAAGTAACTGATAAAGAAGCTAAAGATAGAGTTAAAGAAATGGCTAGTATGTATCAAACTGATGA
>CACZSX010000010.1 GCA_902783915.1 uncultured Erysipelotrichaceae bacterium
GAAACTAAATATGAAACAAGTGCAATAGAATGGATTTTTAATAAAAAATATAATAAATATGAAGGTTTAATGTATACAACTATTATGCCATCAACATGCAATAAAATATTTAAAAAAGAGTTATATGATGATTTAAAAATAGAATTTGTAGAAGATAAATATGAAGATTTAAGTACTAATCCATTTATTCTTTTAAAAGCAAAAAAAATAAAATATTATAAAAAACCATATTATGAATACTATATAAGAAGTAATTCAATAATGAGAACAACACCAGGATATAGTATGATTGATGTCTTAAAACTAGTAGAAGAAAGATTAAATAAATATAAAGAATATTTAAACGTAAATATAGATGACTTTAAATATTATACATATTCATGGAGAATAGAAGAATTAATTATTAATCAACTATATACAATAGATGAAAAAGAATTAAAAGATTTTATAAATTATGTAAATAAAAACATAAAAGATATAGTTTTAAAAATATTTGAGAATGAAGAATACTCAAGAATATTAGATACTTTAAAAGATAATGATAAAGACTATATTGTAAAAAGAAATAAAGCCTTCAAAGAAGGAAAGTTAGAAAAATTTATATTAGATGCTAGAAATAAGAAAAAATATTTTAAATTAACACCTCCAATAATTTATTATGGATATAAAGATTAGTGGGAGATTATAGATATGAAAAAAGAATTAATTAAGATAATAAAAGAGAAAAGATTTATATCATTTATTTTTAGCTTTATAGTTTATTTTTCTATATGTAATCAAACTGTATTAGTTCCATACAACATGTTATCGGTAATGCTATTTGTAGTAATATATTATTTTATTTATAAGGTAAATTTAGATAACAAATATAAGAAAGAATTAATTGTATTTTCTTTAATATTTTCTTTTGTAATATTGAGTGGTGGATTTTTATTTAGAGATAGATATAGTCCAGTTATGAACTTTTTTGATGAATTACTAAAATTATCAAATATAGTTTATTTAATAGGAAATGGTATCTTAATATATAGTATTTTATCATTAATAGTACCATGGATAGTTGATTATAAATTACCCACAAGAGAAAAAAATATTCCTAGATTATTTTTAATTTCATTTCTTGTAATTTTAATCTGTTATATACCATATTTTATTATATTTTTCCCTGGATTGCTTACTGCAGATTCTCTAACAGGATTAAATATGATTTTAAAAATATATCCAGTAACAGATAGTCACACATTACTTCATTTACTATTTATGTATATTCCATTTAAAGTAGGTACATTGTTATTCAGCAATATAAATATGTCAGTAGGATTAATATCATTAACACAAATGATTGTAATGGCTTTAACATTTGCATATACAATTAAATTTTTAAAATCAAGAAAAGTTCCAAACATTGTATTAATAATTATGGTGTTGTTTTATGGACTACTACCAGTAAATGGTTTCTATAGTATTACATTATGGAAAGATATAATATTTAGTTGTAGTATTGTATTATTTACAATAGAATGCTTTAAATTAATTGAAAGAAAGAATAATATTACATTTAAAAATTCATATATGTTTATAATAGTTTCACTATTAGTAGTATTTACAAGAAATAATGCTATATATATGTATGTGGTTTTATCAATGGTATCTATTATTGTATTTAAAAAGAATTTAAAAGTAATTGTACCAATGCTATTAATTGTATTTGCTACCTATGTAGTTGTAAAAGGGCCAGTATTTAATGCCTTGAAGATAGAAAAGTCATCTTCAACAGAATATATTGCTATACCACTTCAACAAATTGGAAGAATGGCATACAAAGATGTTAAATTTACAAAAAAAGAAAAAGAGTTAATTGATAAATTAATTCCACTTGAAGAGTTAAAAAAGAGTTATAATCCAGAAATAACTGACTCTATAAAATTTAATAAAAAGTACAATACTAAAGAATTTGAAAAAAATAAAAAAGAGTATTTTGAATTATGGATGAATTTATGTCTAAAACATCCAGCAACAGCAATTGAAGCATACTTAACAACTACTCTAGGATATTGGTATCCAGGAGTAGAGTATTGGGTAACAACAGCTCAGATTGATAAAAATGATTTAGGTGTACACACATATTCATTCGTACCAAAGAGTTTTAGAAATAAATTTAAGCATATTATTAGCAATAGAATACCTTTAATAGGATTCTTCAACTGTATAGGATTCTGTTTTTGGTTAATATTTACAGCAATGTATATTACTGTAAAGAAAAAAGGAAAGAGAATACTGTATATATATGTTCCAGTGTTAGGAGTATGGTTAACATTATTAATTGCAGCACCAGTTTTTGCAGAATTTAGATATACATATAGTGCATTATTATGTTTACCAATATATATAGGATTAATCTTTAGTAATTATAGTGAAAAGAAAACAAAATAAGCTTCTAATTATTAGAAGCTTATTAATTTACATAAAAAAATAATAATGATATAATAAAAAAGTGGTGAGAGTATGGAAAAAATATTAATAATTATACCTGCTTATAATGAAGAAAAAAGTATTTTAAACACATATAAGGAAATAGAAAAATATAACAAAAAGAATCATACAAAATATGATTGTATAGTTATAAATGATGGATCAAAAGATAATACAGAGCAAATATTAAATGACAACAATATTCCACATATCTGTTTACCTGCAAATCTTGGAATAGGTGGAGCAGTACAAACAGGATATCAATATGCTATGTATAATGATTATGATATAGCAATTCAATATGATGGTGATGGACAACATGATGTTAATTATGTAAAAGATATTGTTAAACCAATTGTTGATGATGAGGCAGATTTCGTAATAGGTAGTCGTTTTGTAGGAGATGTAAGTGAATTTAGAACATCAAAAAGTAGAAGATTGGGAATAAATATTATTTCATTCTTTATAAAACTTGTTACTGGAAAAAAATTATATGATATAACAAGTGGTTTTAGAGCAGCAAATAAAGATATAATAAAAATATTTGCAGCAGAATATCCTCAAGAATATCCAGAACCAATTACAAATGCTAAAGTAGAAAAAAGTAAATATAGAGTTGCTGAAGTCGCAGTAAACATGCGAGAAAGAAGTGAAGGGAAATCATCAATACATACTTGGAAAAATGCATATTATATGATGAATGTATGCTTAGCAATTCTATTTAAATCAAGGGGGTATAAATAATGAAACTATCTTTGTTTATTACAGTAATTGTATTTTTAGTATTTATCGCAGGTATCATAATATATCTAATGAAGAAAGATAAAATATCAATAAAATATTCTATATTATGGCTATTAACTATAGTTTTAGCCTTTATAGTATTAATTATTCCAAATTTATTAGAATTTATTTCTAAAATATTAGGATTTGAATTAGTATCTAATATGGTTTTATGTATATTTATTGTTATTCTTTTATTGATATCAATAGCTCAAACAGTAATGATAACAAATCAAAAAAAGAAAATAACATTGTTAGTACAAGAAGTAGGAATTATGAAGAAAAAATTGGAGGATTTAAAGTGAAATATTTATTAACAGCTTTTTATATAGCTTTTACAACAGGTGGTATTTTCTGTATGAAATCAGGAGGAGATTCTCTACAAATATC
>CACZSX010000011.1 GCA_902783915.1 uncultured Erysipelotrichaceae bacterium
AAAAGATTAATACTAGATAATATAGATGAATTCTTAAAAGAATTAGGTAGTGGTTATTGTTATATAGCTAATGAATATAAGATAAAAATAGGATATAGATATAATTATATAGATTTATTGTTATTTAATATAGATTTTGATTGTTATGTAGTAATAGAGTTAAAAGTAACTGAATTAAGAAAAGAATATATTGGTCAAATACTAACATATAAGAATTATATAGATAATAATATAAGAAAATATCATAATGAAACAATAGGTATAATAATATCTAAGAAAGATAATAAATATATTATGTCTTATTGTACTGATAGTAGGATAATAAGTAGAGAATATATATTAATATAAATTTAAAGAAAAATAAGTTACTTTGTTTACAAGCCTTATAAATTGGTATAAAATTATATTGAGGTGTGTTGTTTATGCGTGAGTATACAGAGCAAGAACTAGTAAGAAGAGAAAAAGCAAAAAAGCTAGTAGAAAGAGGTATTGATCCATTTGGTTCTAGATTTGATGTTACATCTGATTCTAAAACTATTAAAGAATTATATGGTGAATGTACAAACGAGGAATTAGAAGAAAAAGATATTGAAGTATCTGTAGCTGGAAGAATAATGACTAAAAGAGGTAAGGGTAAAGCTGGATTTATGCATATTCAAGATAAGTATGGTCAAATTCAAATTTATGTTAAACTTGATAATGTTGGAGAGCAAGAGTATGAATTATTTGATATGGCAGATATAGGCGATATAGTTGGTATTAAAGGTAAAGTTTTTAGAACTCATATGGGAGAATTAAGCGTTAAAGCCTTAGAATATATTCATTTATCAAAAGCATTAAGACCATTACCTGAAAAATATCATGGTCTTACTGATGTTGAAGAAAGATTTAGAAGAAGATATGTTGATTTAATAATGAATGAAGATGCAAGAAGAATAGCATTTATGCGTCCTAAAATTATTAGAAGTATACAAAATTATTTAGATAGCAATGGATATGTTGAAGTAGAGACTCCTATACTTGGTACAATATTAGGAGGAGCTGCTGCAAAACCATTTATTACACATCATAATACATTAGATTTAGATATGTATTTAAGAATTGCTACTGAACTTAATTTAAAGAGATTATTAGTAGGCGGAATGGATGCGGTATATGAAATAGGTAGATTATTTAGAAATGAAGGAATGGATAGAAAACATAATCCTGAATTTACTACTGTTGAGTTATATAAAGCATATAGTGACTTAGATGGTATGAAAAAAGTATGCGAAGATATATTTAGGAAATGTGTTTATGATGCCACTGGAAGTTATGTTCTTAATTGGAAAGATCATGAGATAGATTTTTCTAAACCATTTAAGAGTGCTAATATGGTAGATTTAATTAAAGAAAAAACTGGTATAGATTTTTATAAAGAAATGACTATAGATGAAGCTAAGAAATTAGCGCGTGAACATAATGTAGAAATACAAGATCATTTTGAAGTTGGGCACATAATTAATGCATTTTTTGAAACGTTTGTAGAAGAAACATTGATTGAACCAACATTCGTATGTGAATATCCAATTGAAGTAAGTCCTCTTGCGAAGAAATGTAAGGATGAGAGATTTACACAAAGATTTGAAATATTTATATGCGGTTCTGAATATGGTAATGCATTTACAGAATTAAATGATCCAATAGATCAATTAGAACGATTTGAAAATCAATTAAAAGAGAAGAATCTTGGTAATGATGAAGCAAATGATTTGGATGAAGATTATGTAGAAGCATTAGAGTATGGGATGCCACCTGCTGGTGGACTAGGTATTGGTATTGACAGACTTGTTATGATGATAACAGGATCTGAAAATATACGTGAGGTAATTTTATTTCCTCACATGAAAAATAAGTAGAGGAGGGTTTCATGAGAAACAAAAGTGTATTAAAAGCGTTTGGTATAATGTTATTTGTAACATTTATACTAACATGGGTTATTCCATCTTCAGTAATGGGAAATGGTGTAACTATTGGAAAAATTGCACCAACAGGTTGGGCGGATATTTTTACATCACTTGAAATTGTTGCACAATATTTCCTAAAACCAGCAATATTTGTGTTATTTGTTGGTATGTTTTATGGAGTTGCTAATAAGTCAGGGGCATTAAAAGGAGTAGTTGATTATTTAGTATCAAAATTTAAAAAGAAAAAAGGATTATTTGTAATAATTACCGCTATTTTTTATGCATTAGTTACAGCATTAACTGGTATGTATTTACAATTGTTTATGTTTATACCATTATCAATAGCTGTATTACTTGGTCTTAAGTATAATAAAGTTCAAAGTGTACTTGCAACAGTAGGCGCTAGTACTATTGGATTGTTAGCAGCAATATTTAACAGTATGATAAATGCTATGGCTAGTACAGATGCAAACCCATATTTATGGATAAAAATTGTATTATTAGTTGTATTAGTAGCATTAACAGTATTATATATAATTAAAGTTGCTCCAAAGAAAGAAAAGAAAGAAGAAAAAGAAGAAAGTATAATGTTTATACCTACAGCAAGAGCTGCTAAGAAAAAAGTAAATGTAAAAGGATTATCATTAGCAATTATTCTAGGACTTATATTTGTAGTATTTGTACTTGGATTAACACCATGGAAGAATGCGGACGCATTTGCTAATGCATATACTGCAATTAAAAATGTAAAGATTGGTAATTTTAATATTTTTAATTCAATATTGGGAACATTTGAAGTATTTGGTAGTTGGACATATAATTCACTATATCCAACTATAGCATTAAGTATTATAATTCTTGCTATATCAACACGTTTATCATTTGGTGAAATGATAGAAAGTGCTATAGAAGGTGCTAAAAAAGTTATGGGAGTTGCTATACTTTCTGCAATCATAAGTTTAGTAGTAATATTTGCATTAAATTCTGGATTTGTTGGAACTATTATTAATATAATATCTAAGAATGGTAATATTGCTCTTGCTACAGTAGCTTCATTTATAGGCGTTCCATTTATGACTGAAGAAACTTACGCAATACAATATATAATGTCAGGTTTATATTATTCAGTAAATAATAAAGAATTATTATCATTATATGGATTAATAATTCAAACAACATTTGGTACAGTAATGTTATTGGCACCATCAAGTGTATTATTAATGATGGGACTTGCATATGTTGAAGAAGGATATGGCAAGTGGCTTAAATACATTTGGAAATTTGTATTAGCAACATTTGTAGCAGTATTAATTGCTATAACAGTAGCAACATTAATATAAAGCGAAGTAGAATATTTCTACTTCGTTTTTTTATTGTGTTTATTAATAAAAAGTTATATAATTATAATAGGTGATAGTATGAATAAAAAAGGTTTTACGCTAGTTGAAGTAATAGTAAGTTTTGTACTTGTAACTGCTGTATCAATAGCATTATTTAGAGCAACTGTATCTATACAGCAAAGACAAAAAGCTAATATAGCTTTAAATTCTTTTAAAGCATTTAATTTAGCAATAAATAATGAAATACAATATGATTTTTTAACGGATAAAATACTTTCTACTAATGCATGTGGTACAAATTGTTATGATATTCAATATGAAAGTAGAGGTACAATAAGAATAACATTAGATAAAGAAAATGGAATAATAAGTTATGGACCTTTTAAAGAAAAATTACCAGATGATTATACATTTTATGATAATATGACTATAACAAATTATTCATCAGCATCAGAAGGTTTAAATTCATATGTAGCGCTTACGATACCAGTAAAAAGTAATTATGATCCAAGTTTAACAAGTATAAAATACATGTATGAATACGATAGTGCAAAATCAGATGAAATTGATTTAAATCTACCGGATATGTGTGTTACATTTGCAAATAAAGTTGGATCAGGTGGTCTATTTAGGGATGATCATGGTGATTTAAGATATAAAGGTAGTAATCCAGATAACTATGTAACATTTAATAATGAAATATGGAGAATAGTAGGAATATTTAATTGCAGAGTAAAATTAGTAAGAAAAGACTCAATAGGTACATTTTCATGGGATACATTACCAGCAAGCGATACACATGGAAATAGTGGGTATGGTATAAATCAATGGGGTGCATCTGGGGCATATGCGGGTTCGGATTTGATGAGAGAATTAAATGGGGATTATTTAAATTCATCATTAAACTCAAATACAAATTGGTACAATAACGCTGACAACGGGATAGGAAATGGTAATTTTAATAAGAATTATGTCTTAAAAGCAAATGCACAAGAGTTAATAGGAAATGCAATATGGTATACAGGAGGGGTACCATATAATAACCCTGTAACACTAGCAGAAGCATATGTAGCAGAAAGAGGAACACAAGGAAAGATGTGTTCATCTGGAAGCCATTGTAGTGATGAGGTAGAAAGAACATATACTTGGGCGGGCCAAGTAGGATTAATATATCCAAGTGATTTTGCATATGCTTCAGCAAATAATAATTGTAGTACAGATATAACATGGAATAATACATATTGTGATAATAATTGGATGTCAAATTATGGTTGGACAATATCACCGGCTCCAGATTCGTCACATGCTAATCGTGTCTGGCTTACTACTGCGAATAATGCTAGTAACAATAGTGCGCATGGAGCTATTGATGTACATCCAGTAGTATATCTAAAATCAAATGTTAAAGTAGCTGGCGAAGGTACAATAAGCAATCCATATGTGTTTACTATTGGAAATCAAGCAGTACCAAATTACAATCTAAATAGTATATATACTAGAATACAAAATTTAGATACAAATATAACAAATATTGAAAATTCAACAACCGAAGTTCAAACAATATTAAGTAATTTAACAGATAATACAAATAGTAATAATATTTTCTTAAAAATATATCCAATAGGTAGTATATATACAAGTACTACAGATACTAATCCAGGAACAATATTTGGTGGCACATGGGTAGCATTTGGAAGCGGAAGAACGCTAGTGGGAGTAGATACAAGCCAAACTGAATTTAATACAGTAGAAAAAACAGGTGGAGAAAAAACCCATACTTTAACAATTGCAGAAATGGCAAGTCATACTCATACTAGAGGGACAATGGATATAATAGGCGAATTTAGAGCATATTCATCATATAATTTGAATAATACCAGTTTTGCGAGCAAATTAAAAGGCCCATTCTGGTACAATACAAATGAATCCGATAACTATGGTACGTCAAAAGACTTAGCTGACGGATCATCTGATGCAGTAAGACAGATACATTTCCAAGCATCACGTGCATGGACAGGTGAAACATCAAGTGTTGGTGATGGTAGTGCACACAACAATCTTCAACCATACATAACAGTATATATGTGGAAAAGGACGAATTAGAAAGGTGGTATTAAATATGAAATTTAAAAAAATGACATTATTAGAAAAAATTCAAACAATAGTAATAGTTGTATTGGTATTAATAATAGTAGTAATAGGAACAAATTATATAAATAAATTATATAAGAGTAATACTGAAAAAGAGTATAATAGTATAAATTATCTTGATGGCAATAATGAAGGGCATACAGTAGAAGAATTATATACATTATTGCAAACTATGGAAACAAGAGTAAATAATTTATCAGTGCAAACACAAATAGAAAATTTAACAAATAAAGATAATAGTAATAATTTATTTTTAAAAACATATCCAGTTGGAAGTATTTATATAAGTAATACAAATACAAATCCAGGAACAATATTTGGTGGAACTTGGGCAGCGTTTGGAACTGGAAGAACATTAGTAGGAGTAGATACAAGCCAAACAGAATTTGATACTGTAGAAGAAACAGGTGGTGAAAAAACACATACTTTAACAATTGCAGAAACGCCAAGTCATACACATACTAGAGGGACAATGGATATAATAGGTGAATTTAGAGCATATTCTGAATATAATTTGAATAATACCAATTTTGCAACCAAATTAAAAGGTCCATTCTGGTACAATACAAATGAATCCGATAACTATGGTACTTCAACTGATTTATCTAGCGGATCATCTGATACAGTAAGACAGATACATTTCCAAGCATCACGTGCATGGACAGGCGAAACATCAAGTGTTGGTGGTGATGGAGCTCACAACAATCTTCAACCATATATAACAGTATATATGTGGAAAAGAACAGCATAAAAATAGACTTATGTCTATTTTTTTATTGCATATAAATATATATTAAGGCACATAATTATATAGAAAGGAGAAATATGTTTCAAAAATTTGATGAAGAAGCTAGAAAGGTATTAATATGTGCTAAAAAAGAAATGAAGGAATTAAAACATGATTATATAGGTACTGAGCATGTGGTTCTTGCAATGTTAAATAATAGTGATTGTATACTTAATAAATATGGTGTTAATTATAATAATTTTAGAAATAAGTTAATTGATATAGTTGGTATAGGTAGTGAATCAAATGATTTGTATTTATATACTCCTTTATTAAAAAGAATAATAGAGAATGTAGTTAATGAATCTAGAGAAAGTGGTAGTGTAATAGATTCTAGTAATATTCTTAGTAGTATTATTGCTGAAGGTGATGGTGTTGCTATAAGAATATTAATTGAACTTGGTGTTGATATTGATAAACTTTACAATGAAGTTGTTAAAAGCACAAGTAAAAAGAAAAAGAAAAAAAGTATACTTGATGAATTGGGTGTAGATTTAAATTTAAAAGTTATTAATGGCTTAATTGACCCAGTGATAGGAAGAGATAATGAAATTAATAGAATGATTGAAATATTATGTAGAAGGACAAAGAATAATCCCATATTAATTGGCGAAGCTGGTGTTGGTAAAACTGCTATAGTGGAGGAACTTGCCAGTAGAATTGTAAATGGTAATGTACCAGACTGCTTAAAAAATAAAAGAATCATATCACTTGATATGGCATCATCTGTAGCAGGTACGAAGTATCGTGGTGAGTTCGAAGAGAGAATGAAGCGTGTATTAGATGAATTGGAAAGTGATGATGATATTATTTTATTTATAGATGAAATACATACTATAATGGGTGCTGGCGGTGCTGAAGGAGCAATTGATGCATCTAATATATTTAAACCATCCTTGGCAAGAGGTAAAATGAGATGTATAGGTGCTACTACTATAAATGAATATAATAAATATATAGCAAAAGATGGTGCTTTAGATAGAAGATTTCAAAAATTAGAAATAAAAGAACCTGGTAATATTAAAAATATTCTTATGAATTTAAGGGATATTTATTCAAAGCATCATAATGTATCTATTAGCGAAAAAATGATTGATAAAATTATTATGTATTCAAAAAAATATATAAAAGATAGAAAAGAACCAGATAGATCAATTGATATATTAGACGAAGTGTGTGCTAAAGCCTCATTAAAAAATAATAGAATTGAATTAAAAATTAATAAATTAAAAAACAAATTATTAAATGTAATTAAAAAGAAAGAAAATTATATAGCAATAGATAACTATAAGGATGCATATATTTTAAAAAAAGAAGAAGATAGTATAACTTCAATGTTAAATAAATTAGAAATTGAAAATAATAATAAAACTAAAGTGGTATATGAAAAAGATATATTAGATGTTATTAAAAGTAAAGCAAATATACCTGTATTAAGTATTGATGATAATTATATAGACAGTATTAGAAAAAAGATAAATAATAATATAATAGGTAATAATAAATCTATTGATGAATTATTAAAGGTTGCTAAAATATTTAATAATTATAATGAATGTATATCACTATTATTATGTGGTAACATGGGTGTTGGTAAATATAGTATCTCAAAAATATTTGGAGAATTACTAGTAGGTGTAGATAATGTAATTAAATTAGATATGAATGAATTTAATGATATGTACTCTATTAATAAGATTATTGGATATTCTAATAATAAGTGTATACTTGATGAGTTAAGAAATAAATCTAGTAATGTATTAATATTAGATGGTATAGAAAATTGTAATAGTAATGTATTAAATTTATTTGTTGACGGTATGAAAAATGGTTATATTAAAGATTATAATGGTAATGTAATTGGATTAGATAATTGTATTATAATTATGATTACAAATATAGATAATAATTTCTTCGGATTTAATAAAAATAATAATAAATATGATTATTTAAGAAAAGTATTTGGCAATGAATTGATAAGTAATATTACTAAAATCATATATTTTGATTCTTTAAGTTATGATAATATTAAAGTAATATTTAATAAAAATATTGAAAATGTTCAAAAAAAATATAAAGTTAATATATTTGTTAATGAAGATATTAAAAATGAAATTATTAATTTAAGTGAATATGAAAAATATGGTGTAAAAAAATTAAATGAATTAATGAAAGATAATATTGAAGGTAAGGTTATAAATGAATTGTCAAATAATAGTAGAGATATTTACATAGATAGTTTATATAGTATAAGGGTTGCTTAAACCCTTTTTTTGTCTTATAATATGTATGAATTTGGAGTGATTTTATGAGTAATAAAGAGTTGGCAGATTTAATATTTCCTAATATAACTAAAACTATAGAAGATTATGAAAATATGTATCCTACAAGAGATTTATCATCTAATGCAATAGTTACAAGATATGCACCAAGTCCTACGGGTTTTATACATATTGGAGCTTTACTAGCGTCTTTTACGGAAAAGACTTTTGCTAAACAATCTGGTGGAGTGTTTTATTTAAGAATAGAAGATACTGATACTAAAAGAACTGTAGATAATGGTATTATGGAAATTATTAATGGTTTAAAAGAATTTGAAGTTACTTTTGATGAAGGACCTATAAATGAAAATGAGAGCATAGGCAATTATGGCCCTTATATTCAAAGTGAAAGGAAAGAAATATATCAAGCTTTTGTTAAACATTTAATAAGTGAAGGTAAAGCATATCCTTGTTTTTGCACTCATGAAGAAATAGATGAAATAAGAAGAGAGCAAGAAAGGGATAAACTACGTATTGGCTATTATGGTAATTATGCAAAATGTAGAAATTTATCTAATGATGAATGTGCAAGAAGAATAAAGAATGGGGATCCATTTATAATTAGATTTAGATCTAATGGCGATTATAATAAGAAAATTATATGTCACGATGAAGTGAAAGGAGATATATTATTCCCTGAAAATGATTTAGATATAGTTATAAATAAAGCAGATGGTTTACCTACATATCATTTTGCACATTTAGTAGATGATCATTTAATGAGAACAACACATGTAATTAGATCTGATGAATGGGTATCTAGTTTGCCACTTCATTATCAATTGTTTGACGCTTTTGGATTTAAAAGACCTAAATATGCACATATTGCACCACTTGCTAAGATAGATGAAGAAACTGGTGGAGTAAGAAAATTAAGTAAAAGAAAAGATCCAGAATGTGCAATGAGTTATTATCATAAATTAGGTATACCTTATGAAGCAGTAAGATTATATCTTGCTACAATTACAAGTAGTGGATTCGAAGAATGGTATCTACATAATCCAGATGGTAATATAGATGATTATAAGTTTGAATTTAAAAAGATTAGTAAGAGTCCATCATTATTTGATTTAGATAAATTAAACAATATATCTAAGAATTATATTAGTAGATTAAAAGCTACTGATTTATATGAAAGAGTATCTAAATATTTAAATCAGTATGATAAAGAATTCTATGAAATATTTACTGAAGATAAAGAATACTCAACAAGTATATTAAATATTGAAAGAGAACAAAAAAAACCAAGAAAAGATATTGGATGTTATAGTGATGTTAGAAAAGAAATATGGTATATGTATGATTCATTATTTACTAATTTGAATTATGATTTTCAAATTATAAATAATAAGGATGAAATAAGAAATATTCTTAATTTATATATAAATAAATATTATGATGAATTAGATGATAAAGAAACTTGGTTTAATAAGATGAAATTGTTATGTGATGAACTAGGATACTCTTCTGATATGAAAGAATATAAATTAAATCCTGATAAGTATAAAGGTAGTGTAGCAGATGTAAGTATGGTTATTAGAGTAGCGCTTACTACTAAGTCAATGACGCCTGATTTATATGAAATAATGAGAATTCTTGGTAAAGATAGAATTAAGGAAAGAATAAGCAAGATATAATCTTGCTTTTCTATTAAAAAAAATATACAATTGTATTATATTGGAGGAGTTATGAAAAGAGATAATGAATTAACTGAATTTATATTAGGGATTGTATTTTTAGCAGTAGGCTTATTTATGCTTAGCAAAAGAGTGATAGTATCTAGTGGATTTAGTATATTCACAATTGGTAATTTTGATTTAACTACTGGAACTATAGTGATACCACTTATGATTGGTATAATATTACATTTTGTATATCCTAAATCATTTATTCCTAAACTAATAGTAGTATTAAGTTCTATATTTATAGTAGTTGCTATAATTATGAGTGTAAAACTAAGATTTGTACCTACATCATTATTTGATTATATTTTAATAATAGTATTAATAGCTGCAGGTGCAGGATTGATATTAAAGAATAGATCTGTAAACAAAAATTGAAATTAAGTTATATTAACAGAGTAGGCTATTCCTACTCTGTTAATATTAATTTTGCTTAAAATAGTGCATTTATTGATAAAATATGATATCCTACTATTTAGAGAATAGGAGTTTATGTGAGAAAGTTTTTAGGATTTATACGATTTACATTTTATATTTCATTAATAGCAATTATTGTATTTTTTTGCGTGCGTTATTTTAATTATTTTAAAGTTACTTTTGTTGTTGATGATATTGCATATACTAAAATAGTAAAAAAAGGTGAGATATTAAAAGATTTAGATGAACCAATAAAGGAAGGACATACATTCTTATATTGGACAGATGACAGTACTATAATTGATAATGAATATGCAGTTAATTATGATACAGTATTGCTTGCAGTTTTTGAAAAGGATGCAGAAATTGAATCTTATTATGTATCTTTTGATAGTGCGGGTGGTAGTGTAGTTGAAGGACAAGTACTTAATAAAGGAGATACTATTGTTGAACCTGTTGTTCCAACGAAGGATGGATACATATTTAAGGAATGGCAATTAAATGGTAAACCATATGATTTTAATACTCCTATAGATAATGATGTTACATTAAAAGCGACTTATATTAAGAGGACTGCGAAAAAATATGTAGTTACTTTTAATACAAATGGTGGAACTAAAATAGCCAATAAGAATATTGCTGAAAAAGGCGTAGTTAAAATGCCAAATAATCCGGTTAAAGATGGATATATATTCAAGGAGTGGCAATTAAATGGTAAGAAATATGATTTTAATACAAAAATCACAAAAGATATTACATTAAATGCGGTATATGATGTAGATAATAGAGAATTATATGTAGTAAAATTCGATACAAAAGGCGGAACTACAATTAAGGAACAATATGTAAGAAGTGGCGGAAAAATAACTATACCAAGTAATCCGTTAAAAGAAGGATACAAATTTTCAAACTGGATATATAATAATGAAGCATATAATTTTAGTACAAAAGTTACTAGTAATATGGTTTTAACTGCAGTATATGTAAAAGTTGAAAATAATACACCAAGTACTAAAATAATACGTGAATATGCGAGTGATACATTAAAGTATAAGATTGAAGACAAAGGTGCATATGCAATTACTCATATATGGGTAAAAGATGCATATAATCAATTTAATGTAGGAATTAAGGAACCTTTTCCACAACTTGCTATTTCTAATTCAATAATGAGTTATGTTTCTAAATCTAAGAATTATATGAATAAAGAAATGATAGGAAGTAATGCTAGTGGAATAGTTAGTAATGCTTTTTATGTTAAAGTAGCGCAAGCTATGCCAGAATGGAAAAATTCAAGTATTTCGCCTGCGGTGCTAGTGGATGGCAAAGTTAAAAGAAGTTTTACAAATATTTCGATTCCAAAACTTGGTGTGCAAACATATGGTTTAAAAAGTGATGGTTATTTTAATTATTATTATCTTAGTCATTATAATGATGTAGCTGCAAATGAATTAGAGTTCAATAAAATGATTAAAGATGGAGTAAGGAATACATTTGCATTTGGTCCAGTATTAATACATAATGGAGTTATAAATAATAATTTGAAACATGATAATAATATAAGGCAAGCAATAGGACAAATAGATAAAAATAATTTTGTTCTTATAACAACAACCACTACAAATAGAAGTAAAGGATTAAGTCATTCTTCGTTGGCATCCATTATGAAAGAATTAAAATGCATAGAAGCATATAACTTGGATGGTGGTGGTAGTGCAAGTTTAATATATAAACCTAAAGGATCAAATACCAGTAAATCAGTTTTATATACTAGTAGAGCTGTTGCTGACATAATTTATTTTGTTGAATAATAAATAAAGTGATTTGCACTTCAAATTAAAAAAATATATAATACATATAGGTGGAATTATGAATGAAATAGTAAATAAATTAATACAATTAAATAAAAGTATAAGCACTATGGAATCATGTACAGGCGGATATATAGCTAATGCTATTACTAATGTGCCAGGAGCTAGTGATATATTTATGTTTGGAGCTGTCACTTATTCAAATGAATATAAAATAAGGATGGGAGTATCTTCATCAGTAATAGGTAAATATAGTGTATATAGTATAGAAGTTGCTAAAGATATGAGTAAGACTATATCTAATTATACTAATTCAGATTATGGCATAGGAGTAACTGGTAAGTTAAATAGAGTAGATAAAAATAATAATAGTGGAAAAGATAATGTTGTATACGTAAGTATATATGATAGAATTAATAATAAATATTATAATGATATTGTTACTGTTTTATATGATGATCGATGTAAGAATAAAGAAATGGTTTTAAATAGAGTTATAAATTTATTGGAGGAAATATTATGAAAATATATAATACATTAAATAAAAAAGTAGAGGAGTTTATACCTAATAATGGTAATGAAGTAAAAATGTATACGTGTGGTCCTACTGTATACCATTATGCACATATTGGGAATTTAAGAACATATATATTCGAAGATATATTAGAGAAAAGTTTGAACTTCCTTGGATATCATGTAAATAGAGTAATGAATATTACTGATGTTGGTCATTTAAGCAGTGATGCAGATACTGGTGAAGATAAGATGCTTATGGGTGCTAAAAGAGAGCATAAGACTGTATATGAAATAGCTGATTTTTATACTAAAGCATTCTTTAGTGATACAGAGAAATTAAATATTAAAAAACCAGATACTGTATCAAAAGCATCTGATAATATTGATGAATACATTAAAATAATTAATAAGTTATTAGAAGATGGATATGCTTATAAGGCTGGTAATAATGTTTATTTTGATATAAGTAAAGCAAAAGATTATTATAAATTATCAGGCAAGAATGAAGAAGAATTAATAATTGGTGCCAGGGATGATGTAACAGAAGATATGGAAAAGAGAAATCCGTATGATTTTGCACTTTGGTTTACTAAATCTAAGTTTGATAATCAAGAAATGAAATGGGATAGTCCATATGGAGTAGGTTATCCTGGATGGCATATAGAGTGTTCTGGCATATCATTGAAGTATTTGGGTGAATATTTAGATATACACTGTGGAGGAGTAGATAATATATTCCCACATCATACTAATGAAATAGCGCAATCTGAAGCTTATGTGGGACATAAATGGTGTAATTATTGGGTGCATGGGGAACATTTAAATGATAAGAGCGGGAAAATGAGTAAGAGTAAAGGTGAATTTTTAACAGTATCTTTACTAGAAGAAAAAGGTTATAATCCATTGAGTTATAGATTTATGTGTTTACAATCTCATTATAGAAACCAATTAGTATTTAGTTATGATTCTTTGGATACAGCAGAAAGTGCTTATAATAAGCTAAAAAGTAAAATTAAATCATTAGTTAAAAATAATGAACCAATAGATTCTAAGAGTGAGTATTATATGAATAATTTTAAGGAAGCTATTAGTAATGATTTAAATACATCTAATGCTTTAACTGTTTTATTTGAAGCATTAAAAGATAATGATATTAATGATGATACTAAATTATATTTAGTTGGTGAATTTGATAAAGTTTTATCATTGAGTTTATTAGAAGATAAAAAAGAAGTTGATAGTGAATTAATTGATAAAATTAATAAGTTAATAGAAGATAGAAATAATGCTAAAAAAGATAAAAATTATGAGCTTGCTGATAAGATAAGAAATGAGTTATTAGAAATGAATGTGGTAATAAAAGATACTAGAGAAGGTACTACATTTGAGATAAAGTAGGTGAAAATATGGATTTATTACTTATAATTATACCTGCGATACTTATTATGGTATCACAATGGTATATTAATTCATCATATGCAAAATATAATGAATATGAAGTTGAAAGTGGAATAACTGGTTCAAAAGCTGCAAGAGAAATATTAAATGCAAATGGTTTATCTGATGTTAAAATTGTTAAAATAGAAGGTACTTTAACTGATAATTTTAATCCGACTAATAATACTATTAGTTTATCTAATGATATATATAGCGGTTCTAGCGTTGCAGCAATTGCTGTTGCAGCACATGAATGTGGCCATGTAATACAACATAAGGAGAAATATGCACCAATAGTAATGAGAAGTGCACTGGTACCAGTTGTAAATATTGCATCTAAATTAGGTTATGCAATAATGATTGTTGGTGTATTATCATCAATATTTAATATGGCTATAATTGGGCTTGTGTTGATGTGCGCAACATTAATATTTCAATTAGTTACATTACCAACTGAATTTGATGCATCTAATAGAGCTAAAAAGCAATTAATAAAATTAGGAATAATAACAAAAAAAGAACTACCAAAGGTATCAAGTATGTTGTATGCTGCTGCTATGACATATCTTGCTTCTTTCTTTGCTAGTTTTACTCAAATGTTAAGATTATTTTTACAAATAAATAGAAGAAACAATTAAAGTATTTTATCAATGATACCGTAAGATAATGCTTCATCACTAGTCATGAAGTAATCTCTTTCGGTATCTTTTTCTATATCTTCTATTTTTTTATTTGTATTTTTAGATAAAATTTTATTCATCCTATTCTTAATTCTAAGTATCCTTTCAGCTGCTATTTTTATTTCAGTGGCTTGTCCTTCTGCACCTCCTAATGGTTGATGAATCATCACTTCACTATTTTCTAAAGCATATCTTTTTCCTTTTTTGCCACTAGATAGTAAGAAAGCAGCCATAGAAGCGGCCATACCTATGCATATTGTATTTACATCACTTTTAATATAATTCATTGTATCATATATTGCCATACCTGATGTAATAGATCCTCCATTTGAATTTATATATATACTTATATCTTCATGGTTAATAGAATCTAGATATAGTAACTCTGCAACTACTATATTTGCTAATTCATCATTTATTTCACCAGAAATAAATATTATTCTATCTTCTAGTATTTTTGAATATAAATCATATACTCTTTCATTATTGTTTTTCTTTTCTATAACAGTAGGAATTAAATTCATTGTATCACCTATAATTATAATAGGTATAAAGTTAAGTAAATATACATTAATATATGTGACAAAGTTTTTACTTATATGTTATACTTATAATAGGAGTGATTATATGGACAAAGTAAAAATATATTATAATAATAAATTTTATGAATATCCTAAAGGTATAAAATTATTAGATGTTGCAAAAGATTTTCAAAAAGATTTTAAGTATCCAATATTGGTAGGAATAGTAAATGAATATTCTGTAACTTTAGATTTTGAAATTAGAGAAGATTCAAAAGTAAAGTTTTATGATATTTCATCACAGAAAGGTTATAGAGCATATGAAAGGACTGCCATAATCGTTTTGGTAAAAGCGGTAAAGGATATCTTGAATAAAGAAGTAAAGATTGAGCACTCTATAGATAGAGGTATCTATTGTACAATAGATGGCTTAAAAGAAGAAGACATAGAAAAAATTTCTAATAAAATGAAAGAAATTGTTTATGCATCTATCCCAATAGAAAAATTGAGTGTAAATAGGTTAAAAGTAATAGAATACTTTAGAAAATTACATGATGATAATGCTAGTGTATTTAAATATATGACTAAAAATAATGTTACTTTATATAAGATTGATAATATGTATGATTATATATTTGGTAAAATATGTGTTAATACATCATATTTAGATAATTTTAAACTTGAATATATAGGAAACAATGGATTTGTACTTATGTTGCCGTTTATATATGATAATATGAGAGTAAATGATTATACGCATCATGAAAAGTTTTTTAATTCAGTATTAGATTATATAAATTGGACTGATAAGATTGGTATTAAGTCATTTGTTGATTTAAATTTAAAATTATCTGAAGGTAAATGGAATGATATGGTATTTATGAGTGAAGCATCATACAATAAGTCATTACTTGATATAGTTGAAAAAATAGATGATAAAATTAAATTAATTTTAATAGCTGGTCCATCATCTTCTGGTAAAACTACAACTGCAAATAAGTTGAAATTATTTTTAAATGGAAGAGGATATAAACCAGTAATGCTATCGACTGATGACTATTTTAAGGAAAGAGATGAAACACCACTTGATGAAAATGGTAATAAAGATTATGAGTCAGTAAATGCAATTGATATTGATTTATTTAATAAGCAATTGAAAGATTTAATAGATGGTAAAGAGGTTACTATACCAACATTTAATTTTATAACTGGAAAAAAAGAATATAAGAAGAAATTACAATTAGATAAAGACGGAATATTAGTAATAGAAGGTTTGCATACATTAAATGATGTATTAACTGAATCTATTGAAAGAGATAAAAAATATAAAATTTATATTTCACCACTTACTGGTTTAAATGTGGATGATCACAATAGATTAAATAGTACAGATAGTAGATTACTTAGAAGGATGGTAAGAGATAATTTAAAAAGAGGATATAATGCAAGTCATACGCTTTCAACATGGGATAGTGTAAGAGCTGGGGAAACTAAGTATGTTTTCCCATATCAAGATGAAGCGGATATTGTACTTAATACATCATTGATATATGAAATGGCTGTACTAAAAGTATTTGCAGAACCATTATTATTTTCTGTTGATGAAAGAGACCCAAATTATAGTGAAGCAATCAGATTGATAGGGATATTAAAATTGATATTACCAATGCCATCAGAAGGAATACCTCTTGATTCAGTATTAAGAGAATTTATTGGTGGAAGTTGTTTTGAATAGGAGGAAATATGATAAAAGTAGCAATTAATGGATTTGGAAGAATAGGAAGATTATGTTTTAGAGAAACATTTGGCACAAATGAATTTGAAATAGTAGCAATTAATGATTTAACAGATGCTCATACTTTAGCGCATTTATTAAAGTATGATTCTGCTCAAAAAAGATATGAAGGACATACTATAACTAATGATGAAAATCATTTGATAGTAGATGACAAAAAAATAAGAATATATGCTGAAAAAGATCCAATAAATTTACCATGGAAAGATTTAGATGTAGATGTTGTATTTGAATGTACAGGTTTCTTTACTAAAAAAGAAGATGCAATGGCACATATAAATGCTGGAGCTAAAAAGGTTATAATTTCTGCACCTGCTAAAGGTGATGTCAAAACAATAGTATATGGTGTTAATGAAAATATATTAGATGGTAGTGAAACAATTATTTCAGCAGCATCATGTACAACAAATTGTTTAGCACCTATTGCAAAAGTTATGAATGATAATTTTAAAATTAAATATGGAACAATGACAACAATACATGCATATACAAATGATCAAAATACATTAGATGCTCCTCATAGAAAAGGAGACTTAAGAAGAGCAAGGGCAGCTGCAGAAAACATTGTACCTAATAGTACGGGAGCGGCTAAGGCTATTGGCCTTGTTATTCCTGAATTAGAGGGAAGATTAGATGGTAGTGCACAAAGAGTACCAGTGCCTACAGGTTCATTAGTAGAACTTACTTGTGTACTTGATAAGAAAGTCACAAAAGAAGAGATAAATGAAGTAATGAGAAATAATGCAAATGATACTTTAGGATATACAGAAGACGAAATAGTATCTAGTGATGTAATAGGTATTAGATATGGATCATTATTTGATGCTACACAAACTAAAGTTGTATCTACGCCAGATGGTGACATTGTTAAAGTAGTTGCGTGGTATGATAACGAAATGAGTTATACTTGCCAAATGGTAAGAACTGCTAGATATTTGATGACTAGATAAAAACCTTTTTAAGGTTTTTTATTGAATAAAAATATAAAATATATTAAAATAAGAATGAGGTGAGCAGTATGAGTTGTAATACAGCGGGTATGTTATCATTATTTTATTATATAAAAATTGCAATGAATATAATATTTATAGGTGCACCAATATTATTATTACTACTTGGAACAATAGACTTTCTAAAAATAGTAGCATCTGGCGATGAAAGAAATATGAAAAAATCAGTAGATAATTTTATAAAGAGAGTAGTAATATGTGTAATAATATTAATATTACCATTATTTATAAATCTAGTAATGAGTACATTAAATGTAAAATCATATAAAGAATGTTATAAAAATGCTACTAAAGCAAATATTGAAAAACTAGAAAAAGCAGAAAAACAAAGTAAGTCTAAAAATAATAGTAGTGCTGCATTAGTTATAGAAGAAATAAGTATTTAGATACTTATTTTTTATTTAATTGTTTTATTTAGTTATATGTGATAAAATTAAAATGGTGATGGTAGATGAAAAAAGGGTTTACATTAATTGAAATTACTGTAGTAGTTTTGTTATTAGCTATACTTTCAATCTTTATAGTGCCAAAAGTCAGTTTAATGATTAGTAATAATAAAGGAAAAGCATGCGAGAGTATAGAAAGAAGCGCAGAAGAAGCTGCAGAAGCATATTCATATATGCATATTACAGAGATAGATCAACAAATTAGTTTGACTAATCATTATGATATAAGTATTGGTGATTTACAAAATGCCGGTTTGTTAAAGAAGAATATAGAAAATCCATATGATGGTGGTACTATACCAACAACTAATAATGTTAGAATAACGAAAGAAGGAAATAGTTATATATATACATATATGGGCGGTGAGTGCAATTGAAAAAAGACATTACTGATTTTAAAGTTAGAGATCAAAAGGTTATAGTTCGTTGTGATTTAAATGTTCCCATAAAAGATGGGAATATTTTAGATGATACTAGGATTAAAGCTTGTACAGAAACCATAGAACATTTAATTGGTTCAAATGCTAAAGTAATAATTTTATCTCATTTGGGTAGAGTAAAAGAAGAAAAAGACAAAGAAAATAATTCACTAAGACCTGTTGCTAATAGATTGAGTGAGTTAATAAATAGACCTGTTAAATTTGTACCTTATACAAGAGGGATAGAAGTAGAAACTGCTATTAATTCTATGAAACCTAAAGATGTAGTAATGCTTGAAAATACTAGGTTTGAAGATTTAGATGGTAATAAAGAAAGTGGCAATGATAGTGAACTTGCACAATATTGGGCATCACTAGGAGATATATTTATAAATGATGCATTTGGAACTATTCATAGAAGTCATGCTTCAAATGTCGGAATTGCAAATATATTACCAAGTGGTATTGGATTTTTGGTAAAAAATGAGGTAGATAAAATATCTAGTGCACTTAATAATCCATCAAGACCTCTTGTAGTAATGTTAGGCGGAGCAAAAGTAAGTGATAAGATAGGAGTAATAGAAAATGCTGTTAAAATAGCGGATTATGTATTAATAGGTGGGGGAATGCCATATACATTTTATAAAGCATTGGGATATAATGTTGGATTATCAATAGTTGATGATTCTAGTTTGGATTTCTGTAGAAAGATATATTCTGAATATAAAAATAAAATTGTTCTTCCCGAGGATATTGTAGTTGCAACTTCTTTATCTGAGGCAGCAAATACAAGAATTACAACATATGCAAATATTGGAAATAATGAAATAGGAATAGATTTAGGTATGCAAACATTAAGTAGATATAAAACAATACTTATGAATGCTAATACAATAATATGGAATGGACCTGTAGGAATGTTTGAAATTGCGAAATTTTCTAAAGGTACAAGAAAAGTAGTAGAAATTTTATCAAATTCAAAAGCAAAAATAGTAGTTGGTGGTGGAGATACAATATCTGCCCTAAATAAGTTTGGATTCAATAATAGTAGAGCACATATTTCAACAGGTGGGGGAGCATCTTTAGAAATGCTTGAAGGCAAGGAATTACCAGGATTAAAAGTGATAAGTGAGAAGTAATGAAATATAAAAGAAATATAATATTATTAGTTTTAATTGGTATTATAGTATTATTTTTTGCTCTTAAAGATGATTTTGATGAAATAGTTAATTTATTATTAAATTCTAATAAAATATATATATTAATAGCATTATTATTTGTACTTATATCAGATATATTTAAAAGTATATCAGTAAAAAAATTAGTTGTAGATTCTGGATATGATTTTACTTTTAAGAATGCATTTTCACTAATGGTGATGACAAACTTTTTTAATGGTATTACACCGTTCTCATTGGGAGGTCAACCATTTGAATTATATGTATTAAAAAAAGAAGATAATATAGGCTATGTAGCAGGTAGTAATATACTATTTAAAGATTTTTATACATATCAAATGGCATTTATAATATTAGGAATAATATGTTATTTAATTACAAGATTGTTTGATTTGGTAGTATATTCTCCAATAATTGTTAGAATAATAAGACTTGGATTAATAATAAATTTATTAGTAGCATTATTTTTAATATACATACCACATTCTAAGAAAAAAAATTATAAAATTGTAAATTTTATAATTTCATTATTAAATAAATTAAGAATTATAAAAGATAAAGATAAAACAAATGAAAAAGTAAATGATGCGATTATTAGATTTAAAAAACAAACAAAAGAAACTATTAATAGTCCAAAATTAATAATTAAATGTATATTTTTAAATTGTATTAAGATAATATGCATAGGTATTGCTACATATTATAGTTTTAAAGCAATTGGTTCAGGTATACCATTATTTGAAACTATAATGATGACTATATTAGTAATGATTATGTCTTCTTTTGTACCAATACCAGGAGCATCTGGAGGCATGGAATTTTCTTTTGTTGCACTTTTCTCATTTTTTGTAATAAATGCAAAATTAAGTGCAGCAATGCTATTATGGAGATTTTTAACGTACTATGTTCCTATGATTTTTGGTGGGGTTGCATTTCTAATTTTGAAGGGGGAGTAAAATATGAGAATAGGTATTTTTACAGAAGTATATAAACCATATGTGAGTGGAGTAGTTACAAGTATACTTATGTTAAAAAAATCATTAGAGGATTTAGGACATACAGTATATGTTGTTACAATCAATATGGATAAAATGAAATATGAATATGATGATAAGAATAAGATATTAAAAGTACCTGGTATTGAATCTGGTATTTATGATCAATTTAAAGTAAGTCCTATTTATCCAATAAGATCTACAAGTATTATAAGAAAATGGAAACTAGATATAATACATACACATACAGAAGGAAGCATGGGATTATATGGTAGACTTTTATCAAAACAATTTAATATACCAATAGTTCATACTTATCATACTATGTATGAAGATTATATGTATTTAGTTACTAAGGGCCATTTTGATAAACCGGCACATAAAGTGCTTGAATATTTAACAAAATTCTATTGCGATAAAACGGTATCAGAACTTATAGTACCTACTAAAAAAACATATGATTTATTTAAGATAAAATATGGTATGGAAAGAGAAGTAAACATTATTCCTACAGGAATAGATGTAGATAGATTTAAAAAGAGTAATTTTAGTAAAAATGAAATAAATGAACTTAAAAATAAATTAGGAATATCTAAGGATGATTTTGTATTACTTCTTGTTAGTAGAATATCTGAAGAACAAAAAAATATTAAATTTTTAATTGATTGTCATAAAGTATTAAGTAGGAAATTTAAAAATATTAAATTTTTAGTTGTTGGAGATGGACCAGATTTAGAATACTTTAAAGATTTAACAAAAGATAATAAATCAATAATATATACAGGCATGGTGCCTTGGAATGAAGTTGCTAAATATTATCAAATTGGTAATGTATTTGTAACTGCATCAAAAACAGAGACGCAAGGATTAACAGTAATTGAAGGTATGGCAGCATCACTACCTGTTGTATGTATGAATGATGATAGTTTTAAAATAGCAGTTATTGAAGATTATAATGGTTTATTTTTTAAAAATAAAAGAGAATATATAAATGCAATAACTACTTTATATAAAGATAAAAATAAGTATTTGATGATGTCTAAGCAAGCATTAAAGTCTTCTAGTCAATTTTCAGTTAAATTTTATGGTCAAAGGATTCTTGAAGTATATAAAAGAGCTATAGATAGTAGTAAAGAATCATTGTTAACTAAATTAAAAAAAATAATAAAAAAGTAAATAAAGGTGTATAATAATAGTAAAATATTGTGTAAATTTACAATTATTGTGCATTTTTTTGTTAGATATATAAAAAAAGTATGTTATATTAAAAATGTAAAAGGAGAAAGGCTGTGATAAAATGAACGCTGCAAAAATTTTATTTCTGAAAATGCTTAGAAGTGATATTAAGAGGGCGACGTATGCCAAAATGGGAATTAGTTCCGAGTCTTCTAGTAGTGATGAATTGTTAACTGGGCAAACAATTGGTAGAAGCGAAATTGAAAGCTTTTCGTCTTTTAAATTAATGAATACTGAAGAAAGGGATGTTGTTAATTCGATATTAGAAGTATGTAAAAGTAATCCTTCGGCTAATGAGAAAGGACGAGTCTTATTAAAACATATTGATTCTTTAGTGCCAAAAGATGATTCTTATGATGCTGAATACAAAGATGCAGCTTAGAAATATATCTTTTAAATGTAGTATAAAAATACTACATTTTTTGTTTATTCGACAAAAATAGATAATAAATAATTTTATATTAGTAATGTAAATAGGAGGCAATATGAAAACAAGATTATTAATGATTGATGATAATATAAAATTAGTAGATATGATAGAAGAGTATTTTAGTAAAAATAAAAATATAGAAGTTAGTATAAAGTGTTATTCTGGTGAAGAAGGAATAAAAGTTGTTGAAAATAAAATGGATGAATATGATGTAATTATTTTGGACTTAATAATGCCTAATAAAGATGGTATTTATGTATTAGAGGAAATGAAAAAAAGAAATATAGATAAGCCTGTAATAATATCAACTTCTTATAATAGTGATGATATGATAAGAAGGGTATCTGAATATGGAGTTAAATATTTTTTATTAAAACCATATGAATTATCAGATTTAGAAAATAGAATATTGGAATTAACTAATTCAAATGAAAAAGAAAATAAGAATATAAATTTATATCATAATAATTTACAAATATCTATTACAAAAGTATTACACGAGTTAGGAGTGCCATCGCATATTAAAGGTTATCAATATATTAGAGAAGGGATCAATTTATTATATTATAATCCAGATATGATAGGAGGAATAACTAAAGAATTATATCCGGAAATAGCCGAGAAATTTGATACAACTGTATCAAGAGTAGAGAGAGCTATAAGGCATGCTATAGAAGTAAGTTGGAATAGAGGAGATTGGGATTTAATGGATGAAATATTTGGACATAGTGTAGATATTGATAAAGCAAAACCTACTAATTCAGAATTTATAGTTACAATAGCAGATAAACTTAGATTAGATAGAGCAAAAACTAATTAATTATTAGTTTTTTTCTTTTTGATATGGTATTATAAATATAGGAGTGATAATATGATCAAATTGGTTTTAGTAAGGCATGGAGAATCTCTTTGGAATTTAGAAAATAGATTTACGGGATGGACAGATATTGATTTATCTGAAAATGGTATTATGGAAGCACATGAAGCGGGTAAAGTATTAAAAGAAAAAGGATACATTTTTGATATTGCATTTACTAGTATATTAAAAAGAGCTAATAGAACATTGAATATAATACTAGATGAATTAAATCTAGACATACCTATTAAATATAGTTATAAATTAAATGAAAGACATTATGGCGCGTTGCAAGGGTTAAATAAGGATGAAACAAGAAAAAAATATGGTGAAGAACAAGTACATTTATGGAGAAGAAGTGTAGATGTAAGACCACCTGCATTAACAGAAGATGATCCAAGATATCCACTTAATGATCCATTATATAAAGATATAGATAAAAGCGAAATACCATTAACTGAAAATTTAATAGATACTATTAATAGAGTTGTACCATATTATAAAAGTGATATAGAACCTATGCTGAAAGAACATAATGTAATAGTAGTTGCACATGGAAATAGTTTAAGAGCATTAATTAAATATATTGACAATTTAACAGATGAAGAGGTAATGGGTTTAGAAATACAAACAGGGAATCCTATAGTATATGAATTAGATGAGAATTTAAAACCTATAACTCATTACTATTTAAAATAATATGGAAGAAGAAGCAAAATCTTTAAAAAATGCTCTTAGAATTATAGATTGTAAATATGTTAGTAGCGAAATAAATGAAGATGAAATATTAATTAGATTAACTAATAAAAATAGAAATTATATACTACATATAAATAATAATTATGGCCTTGTTACATTAGAACAAATTGAATCATTAAATATTGGTAGTATAGGTTACGATGAATTCGCATTATTAAATGATATAAGAGAAATATTGCCATATACCGCTTTTGAAGGATATAATGTATACGTTGTTTCTTATATGAAATCATATGGGTATGTAGATGATAACCCAGTAGTAGCAAGAAAAATGGAATTCAGTATTGATACGGGTAGCGAAGATATAACATTATTTAAAGCAATAATAGAAGCTTCTGAAGAAAAAGATGGTAAGATTATAGATTATTTTGGTGGTTTATATAACTTTGATAATAGAATATTTATAGATGATTGGCTAGAAGATTTTAATGAAAAAGTAAGTACATATAGTGAAGAAGATTTATTTATAATAATTTCTACAATTGCTTCTTATCCATATAAAATATTAACTGATTCTTGGAAAGGAAAAAGAATAGATCCTTTCGTACTTGGTTATGTAATGGAAAAGTCAATAGAAGAAGCAAAACAATATATTGAGTTATATCCAGCGATTGAAGGAGAAGATAAGTTTAGTGGTTGGTATCACATGTGGGAATTGTACTTTACTGATAAGGTACTAGATGAATATCTAGAAATGAAAAAAGAAAAGCAAAAGAAAAAAGAAAAAAATTAAAAAAATTGAAAAAAGCGTGGATAGCGTTTTTTTATTAAAAAACTTGTAATTTTCTATTGATTTTTTGCATAAAGTTTGATAAAATGATTAGGAATGTTGTGGCTTAGATGTGCAAGGTTGCTGATACACTAGGTTAAGTTGTATAATAAAACTTAGTGCCAATCAGGTTATTTGCGCGGAGCAAGTTTATACATGATATAAGCGAAGGGAGGATTTTTTAATGTCAAAGATACGTATAAAGTTAAAAGCATACGATCATAGAATCCTTGATCAAGCAGCTGGAAGAGTTGTTGAAGCAATAAAAAGAACTGGTGGTGAAATAAGTGGACCAATTCCACTACCAACAGAAATTGAAAAATTCACAATTTTAAGAGCTGTTCATAAGTATAAGGACTCTCGTGAACAATTTGAAATGCGTACGCATAAGAGATTAATTGAAATCAATAATCCAAGTAAGGAGACTGTTGAAGCATTAACAAGAATCGACTTACCAAGTGGTGTTGATATAAAAGTAGAAAACAAATAGGAGGAAAGTATGAAAGGAATCTTAGGTAAAAAGATTGGCATGACTCAAGTTTTTGCTAATGATGGTAAGTTAATTCCTGTTACAGTAGTTTCTATAGAACCAAATGTAGTAATGCAAGTTAAAACTAAAGAAACTGATGGTTATGAAGCTATTCAATTAGGATTTACTACTAAGAAAGAAAAACACAGCAATAAACCTGAAGTAGGACATGCAAAAAAAGCAAATACTGCACCTAAGCGCTTCTTAAAGGAAATTAAAGGTGTAGAAGGCAATTATGAACTAGGACAAGAAATCAAATGTGATATCTTTGAAGCTGGTGAAATAGTTGATGTTACAGGAACTAGTAAAGGTAAAGGGTTCCAAGGCGTTATTAAACGTTATAATCAATCACGTGGACCAATGGGACATGGATCTCAATATCATAGAGGTGTAGGTTCTATGGGTACA
>CACZSX010000012.1 GCA_902783915.1 uncultured Erysipelotrichaceae bacterium
GAACAACGAATACCAATATTATTACATGTTACTTGAGCATCATTTTTAGTTTTACCAATGAATGAAGGTATTGAAATAGCTTGACCAAGAGATACTCTTATATATATTACAGCATCTGGATCCACAACATCATTTTCATTGTATGAATAGCTAATTACTTGTCCTTTTGGCACTGAACTATATTCATAAGATTCACTATAATTAATATTATATTTATTAGCCCATTCTTTAAATTCAAATAGATTATTAAATTTCTGCATTTTTATTTGACCTCTTGATATAGATACAGATATCAAAGTACCTTCAGAAACTTGTTCATTAACATTTATACTTTGTTTTATAACCTTGCCAGTTTCTATATCACTATCATATATTTCTTCAAATTCTACTTTTAAGTTATTCTTAACTATCCAATCTATAATTTCATTACTACTCATTTTAGTTAAATCTATCATTTTAATTGCTTTACCTTTAGATAGAGTAACTGCTAATTTTTCAGTATTAAGATTTATTTCTTTTCCTTCTTTAATATCTTGATTAATTACAATGTTTTTATCTTTTTCACTAAATTCATAGTTAACTATATAATCTATATTATTCCTTTTTAACCATAAACTTGCATCAAACCAATTTTTATCTACCAAATTTATCATTTCTATAGTATTTGGAAGAACTCCTTCTCCAAAAGATACTGTAAGATTTAAAATTTCATTTCTTCTTATTTCCCCATTTAAACTTTGTTTATATATTATATCTCTTTCACTATCAGATTTTTCATAATTAATTTGTACATTTGTCATGTGATTTTTATTTATGAATTCTACAGCATCATCTATATTCCAGCCAAGCATACTAGGAACTATAACTTTTTTATCATAATCAGGTCCATCTGATATAGTAACTTTTATTTTCTTTATTTCTTTTACAAAAGTGCCTTCATTAACATCTAATCTTATAATATTACCTTTAGCTATTTCGTCACTATATTCATATTCCATTACTAATTCTATGTCATTGATATCAGCCCAATCTTTTAGTTGATTATATGATACATTAGTATATGAAATAAGTCTTTCTTCTTCAGGCAGTTTTAATATCTTTTCATTTATCAAAAAATTAAATGATATAAATAGTAAAAGTATTATTGAAAGAATACCATATACTTTAGATTTATTATTTGAATTAATACCAAATAAGAATAATACCAAACTCATTAAAAATATGAATATAGGAATTGATATATTATTAAGATTATTAATAATTGATTCTGTATTTATAATGCAATAAGTTAAATAGGCAATACTTGATATAAATACAAACATAGTAATAAACTTACTTAAATTGTTATTTGATTTCCTTATTTCAACTGGTTTTTCCTTATTTTCTTCTTTTCCTATTTTATTTACCACTTTTTTAGTGGTTTTTTTTGTACTTTGCGCCATATTTTATCACCTATATCTATTATATAATATATATGCGAAATAAATAAAAAATAAAAAAAATATATACAAAACTTGACAAAAAATAAAAAATATGTATAATATGTGGCAACCAAATGAAAGAGGGGGAATATTTATGTATAATGAAAATGAAAGAAGTCATTTCTTCAGAGACTTAATAGTCAAAATATTATTAGTTTTATTATTTGTATTTCTAATTATGTGGTTAGTACCAATGCCTAACTTAAACCCATTCTATGATAAGGTATTTACACAAAATATGAATAGTATGACTGATGCAGCAAAAAGTTACTATACAACAGCTAGATTACCTAAAGTAGAAGGGGAAACTAGAAAATTAACTTTAGGTGATATGATTGATAACAAAATGATAATTGAATTCACTGATAGCAATGGTAAGAAATGTGATAATGAAAAATCATATGTAGAAGTTACTAAAAAGGGTGGCGAATACATATATAAAACAAATTTATCATGTTCTAAACAATCAGATTATGTTATTGAATACTTCGGATGTTATGACATTTGCGCTAATGGTCAATGTGATGCAAAAGAAGAACAAAAAGAAGAAACTAAACCAAGTGATAATTCAACAACTAAGAAAGTAACAGAATATCAATTTTCAAAGAAAACTACTAATCAATATATTGATAAGTATACTTGTAAAAATGGTTACACTTTGAAAGGCGATAAATGTATAGTAGTAACTGAAATTGAAAAGCAAGAAAATGCAAATATTAAATGTTTATCTGGTTATTCATATAATAATAGTACAAAAAAATGTGAAAAATTAGATACAGCAAAAGAAGAAGCAACATTAACATGTCCAAAAGGATATATATATGCAACAAGTTTAGATAAGTGTATCAAAGGATCAGAAGATGAAGTAGATGCAACATTATCTTATAAATGTAGCGAAGGTACATTAGTAGGAACAAAATGTGCTGTTGCTGATACAAAGATCACAGATGCAGAAAAAGTATATAGTTGTAGTGAAGGAACTTTAAATGGTACAAAATGTAAAATAACTACAACAAAAGAAGTAGATGCAGAAAAAGTATATAGTTGTAGTGAAGGAACTTTAAATGGTACAAAATGTGTTATTACTACAACAAAAGAAGTAGATGCAGAAAAAGTATATACATGTAGTGAAGGAACTTTAAATGGTACAAAATGTAAAATAACTATAGGAAGTGTTAAAGTAAAATATACATGTAGTGAAGGAACTTTAAATGATACAAATTGTGTAATAGTAAATAAGGGTGCATGTGGATATACAAAATGGGTATGTTCAAATAAAACATATACAACTTCTGTAAGTACATCTTCAACTCCAACATTTACAAGAAGATTCTTATATCAAATTGGTACAAGTAGAGTATATGAAGAATGTAATAGAGTATATAAATGTGCAGCTGATACAACAACTACAGTAGCAGCTAAGAAAACATATTATTGTACAAGCGGTACTATGGAGGGATCATATTGTACTAAAGAAGTAGATGCAAAATTAACATATAAATGTGCTAATGGAACATTAAATGGAACAAAATGTACAATATTAGAGCAAAAAGAAGTAGATGCAAAATTAACATATAAATGTGCTAATGGAACATTAAATGGAACAAAATGTAAAGTATCAGAACAAAAAGAAGTAGATGCAAAATTAACATATAGATGTACTATAGGTGCATTAACAGATACAAATAAATGTTTATCTATAAATACAAGGGAAACTGCTCCAACAAAAGTATATAGTTGTCCAGTTGGTAAATTAAATGGAACAAAATGTGAAATAACAGGTATAGATAGTACAGAAAAAGTTTATACATGTAAATATGGAACATTAAGTGGTAAATATTGTGTAATAACAACAACTGATTCAAGAGAACCAATATATTATTGTAAAGCAGGATACACATTAGCAGATAAGAAATGTTATGTTACTGAAAGTTCAACTGATATAGTAAATGCAACTCCAGTATATAAAACTAAAACAGAAACAGTTTATAAGTGGAGTAGAAGTGAAAATTTAGAAGGATGGACTAGAACAGGTAAAACAAGAACTGTTGAAGTAGCAATCGTAAGTAGAGGTTATTAATTAACCTCTTTTTTTTGCTTGAATATTAAAATTAAAAATAGTATACTATATATATAATAGGAGGAGAGTACGTATGAAGAAAAAAGGTTTTACATTAGTAGAATTGTTATCCATAATAGTAATATTAGGAGTAATAGTAACCGTAGTATTACCTAATATAGGTGGAAGTGTATCAAAGAAAAAACAAAATGAATATGATAGACTTGTATCAATAATTGAAAATGCAGCAAAATCATATCATTCTAGTAATAAAGAAATAACAATGGTAACTATAGACACATTAATAGATGAGAATTTATTAACAACTGGTTTGACTGACATGGATGGAGAACCAATTGATGGTTGTGTAAGAATAAATAAAAATTTAGAAGGATATAACGAATATAGATATTATAAAAATTGTACATTAGAAACAGTAAATTTAATAGTATCACTAAATGGCGGTACTACTAGTCAAACATTTAATGCAACATATCAAGAAGGAGAAAGACTAGTACTTCAGGAACCAACTAAAAGTGGAGATGAATTCTTTGGATGGAGAGTTGTAAGAGGTAATAGTATATTAAATGGCAATAATTTGATTTTTGGAAATACAGATACAGAAATATATGCAATATGGCAAAGTAATCTTAGATTAACAGTAAATGCTAATGGAGGAACTTTAAGTCAAACTTTCGCCCCATCATATTTATCTGGTACTATAATAAATTTAGGAACTGCATCGAAAGCAGGTTATACATTTAATGGATGGATAATTACAGAGGGCGACAGTGTCTTAAGTGGTAATACTTTAACTATGGGAACAACTAATACTGTTGTAGATGCTCAATATACACCAAACACATATACAATAGTATTAATAAATAGTAATGCAACAACAAACGGAAGTACAAGCACAACAGCAACATATAATGGTGGATTAACAAGCATAACAGCACCACAAAGAGTACACACTATAACATATAGTGCAGGAAGTACTGATGCAACATTAAGTAAAACAAGTGATACAGTAACATATACATTTAATGGATGGTATACAGCAACAACTGGAGGAACAAAAGTAATAAATGCAGATGGTACATTAGTAAGTAATGTAACAGGATATACAGACAGTAATGGAAATTGGATAAAAACAAGCGGTGAAACATTATATGCGCAATGGAGTGGCGAGAGTGTAATAACAGCTGCAATAACAAAGACAGGATATACATGTAATTTTGGAGCAGTAGGAAGCGAAGCAAGTTATACACCAACAAGTACAATAACATTAACTGCAGAATGTCAACCAAACACATATGTATGTTCATCTGGACAATATTTAAAAGCAGGTGAGATGACTTGTAGTGCATGTATAGCAGGAAGTTATTGCCCAGGTGGTAATTTACAATATGATGAAACTAATGATAATGGAATAACACCATGTGCAGCAGGATATTATTCAGCAGCAAGTGCAGCAAGTTGTACAGCATGTGCTAAAGGATCATATGCATCAGGAACAGGAAATACAGGATGTACAGCATGCCAGCCAAGTGGAGCAGCTGGTGCAAATGGTACTACGTCTGGTGTTGGCCAATCTAGTTGTAATGCAAGTTGCGGAAAGAGTAATGTATCAACTTGGAAAACAGCAAGTTGGAGTTCAAATTCAGTAAGTAATTCATGTACAATAAATGCATGTGCTAGTGGATATACTTTGAGTAGTAATACATGTAATGTATCTTATACTTGTTGGGTACCATATGCTGGAGCAAAATGTTATACAAGTGCCACTACTGGTTCTTCTACACAACTATCAGGCCTTAGAAATGATAATCTTTTAAAAGGGAACTCTTATAATGGTACATGGAATAAGATTGTTTCTTATACTTCCGCGGGTTCAAATAGTTGGCATAGTGTAACATGCTACATAATGAAAAGCGATATTAAATCTACTGATTCTGATTGCAAACAATAGTGTATAATGAATAAATATAAAAACCTCTTAGAGGTTTTTTCTTGTTTATAAATATTTTTTATAGTACAATTTTATTATTGGGAGGTATATATGTTGATAAGTGTTTTAGTAGAAGTAAAAGCTTTAAAAGAAAAAACTTTTGTATATAGTGTTCCTAATAATTTAAGTAATAGGATAAGTACTGGAGTAAGAGTAAGTGTACCATTTGGTAATAGAATTATATATGGATTAGTTATTGATTTTGTAGATAGTAGTGAATATGATACAAAGGATATAATAAGTGTATTAGATGATAATGCTATATTTAGTAAAGAATTGATAGAACTTGGTAAAACTATGAGTAAAATGTATTTGTGTTCTTTAATGTCCGCATATGAAAGTATGTTACCCAGTGCTTTAAAATTTAATAATAATAATATAAAAATTAAGTATGAAACTTTTTACAAATTAGTAAAAAAATTAGATAATCCTAGTAAGGGTGAAAAAAATATATTAGATTTATTTAATGATAATGAAGTAGTCAAATCTTCTTTAATTAAGAATAAAGCAATATTAAAAAGATTAATAGATAATAATGTATTAGAAAAAGTATTGTATGAAAAGTATAGATTAAATAGTACTATTAAAAAAGGTAATTTAAATACTTTAACTAATTCTCAAAAAGAAGTTTATAGTAATATTCTTTCTACTGATAAAATGGTTACGTTATTAAGAGGAGTAACTGGTAGTGGTAAAACAGAAATATATATGCATTTAATAAATAAAATTATAAAAGAAAATAAGAGTGCTATTGTACTCGTACCAGAAATATCTTTAACAACTCAATTAATTGATAGATTTAGAAGTATTTTTTTAGATAATATAGCTGTTTTACATTCTTCTTTATCAGATGGTGAAAGATATGATGAATGGAGAAGAATAAAAGAAGGTAAGGTATCTGTTGTAATCGGTACTAGAAGTGCCATATTTTCTCCAATTGAAAATATAGGAATGATAATAATTGATGAAGAACACGAAGATAGTTATAAACAAGAGAATAATCCAAGATATAAAACATTAGATATTGCAATAGAAAGAGCTAAATATAATAATGCAAAAATAGTTCTTGGAAGTGCTACGCCATCTTTAGAGAGTTATGCAAAAGCAATGGTGGGTAGATATAATCTAGTAGAATTACTACAGAGGATTAATAATAATCCATTACCAAAGGTATTTATTGTTGATATGAAAGATGAGATAAAGAAAGGTAATAGTATTCTTTCTTCATCAGCTATAGATTTAATTAAAGATAGATTAAATAAAAAAGAACAAATAATGATTTTAATAAATAGAAGGGGATATTCAAATTACATATTATGTAATGAATGTGGAAATGTTTTAAAATGTCCAAATTGCGATATAAGTTTAACATATCATAAATCTAATAACACAGTAAGATGTCATTATTGTGGTTATGCTACTATAAAACCAAATAATTGCCCTAAATGTAATTCTAAGTACTTAATATTAAAAGGTATTGGTACTGAAAAGATAGAAGAATATTTAAATGATAATTTTGATGCTAGAGTAATAAGAATGGATAGAGATTCTACTACCAATAAAGGTATGCATGAGAAAATAATAAATGATTTTAATGATTATAAGTATGATATATTATTGGGTACACAAATGATATCTAAGGGTTTGGATTTTGCTAATGTAACATTAGTAATAGTATTAAATGGGGATTCTAGTTTAAATATTCCTGATTATAGAAGTTCAGAAAAGACATTTAATATGCTTACTCAAGTATCTGGAAGAGCTGGAAGAAAAGATAAAGAAGGAATATCTATTATTCAAACATATAATCCGACGCATTATTCAATTGTATTATCTAAAGATCATGATTATAAGGCGTTTTACAATAAAGAAATTCAAATAAGGAAAAAATTGAATTATCCGCCATTTTGTAATTTAGTAGCAATTAGAATTTTATCTAATGATTATGATAAAGGTATTACTAATATAAATAAAATAGATAAATATTTAAA
>CACZSX010000013.1 GCA_902783915.1 uncultured Erysipelotrichaceae bacterium
ATGCAAATGGTGGTAGTGGAGCACCTAATCCAACAATTTATACTTGGGATAAAAGCGGTAGTACATACACAAATTTGGCAAGTGGAACCCCAACGAGAAGCGGTAAAACATTTAAAGGATGGTCAGACTCATCTACTGCTACTAGTGCATCATATTCACCCGGACAGACTTGGTATTGTAGCAATGGTAGTAGAACATTGTATGCCGTTTGGGGTTAATATAATGCTGTTATTGATATAAATAAAAAGTGGTTAGGTATAATTTGTTGATAAATTATACCTTTTTATTGTGTACCATTATAGGTATTGATAGTGATGATGTAGATCTTGTGCTTTTAAATACAAGTGCAACAATTCAAATGTGGGCTTCTGGTACGGCAGGAAGCATTAATTATACATGCTGTTTACAAGTTTATGCGTGTGATAATCTAGGAAATTGTGGATGGAGAATATCTGGAGCATTTAAAATTAAAAGATAAAATTTAAAAGACTATTTGATAGTCTTTTTTTATTATAATAAAATAGTATTTTATTATTGAAAAATAAAAAAATATGTAATATAATACATTTGTTATTTTGCTATGAAGAGAAGTAGTAATAAATGATTTATTTATAGAGAGTTAGTGCTTGGTGAAAACTAATAATAATAGTTTATGAATTAGGCTTGGAGCAAAATCGTTATTCGCGTTAAGAATTAAGTGCATAGAATCTATGAACTAAGGTGGAACCGTCCTATTGGACCCTTAGATTATAGATTTTTTTGTTTAAGGAGGATATATGTATAACTTTAAAGAAATTGAAAAGAAATGGCAAAATTATTGGGATGAGAATAAAAGTTTTAAAGCATTAGATGATTTTTCTAAAAAGAAATATTATAATCTTGTAGAATTCCCATATCCATCTGGCGCTGGTATGCATGTTGGTCATATTAAGGCATACGGTAGTCTTGAAGTAATAAGTAGAAAAAGAAGAATGGAAGGATATAATGTATTATTTCCAATTGGATTTGATGCGTTTGGACTTCCTACAGAAAACTATGCTATAAAGACTAATACTCATCCAAGAGTTGTAACTGATAATAATATTAAGAAATTTACTGAGCAAATAAAGAAAGTGGGATTCTCATTTGATTTTGATAGGGTAGTAGATACTACTGATGAGAATTATTATAAATGGACTCAATGGATATTTATGAAGATGTTTGATAATGGATTAGTATTTAGAGATATTGCATATGTTAATTATTGTCCTAGTTGTAAGGTAGTATTATCTAACGAAGACTCTCAAGGTGGTAAGTGTGATGTATGCCATTCTGATGTAATTCAAAAAGAAAAACAAGTTTGGTATTTAAGAATTACTGAATATGCAGATAAATTACTTGAAGGATTAAACGAAGTAGATTATTTACCAAATATAAGATTACAACAAGAAAATTGGATTGGTAAGAGTACAGGAGCATTTGTTAATTTTAAAATTAAAGGAATAGATGAAACATTAAGAATATATACTACAAGACCAGATACATTATTTGGAGTTACATTTATGGTTATGGCTCCGGAACATCCATTGATAGATAAATATGCAGATAAGATTACTAATATGGATAAGATTAATGCTTATAGAGACTTTGCTAAGAAGAAGACTGAGTTTGAAAGAACACAATTAGTAAAAGATAAAACAGGTGAAAAAATAGAAGGATTAGTAGCTATAAATCCTATTAATAATAAAGAAATACCTATATATATATCTGATTATGTAATGATGGGATATGGTACAGGTGCAATTATGGCAGTTCCAGCTCATGATGAAAGAGACTATGATTTTGCTAAGAAGTTTGGTATAGATATTATAGAAGTAATAAAAGGTGGAGATATATCAAAAGAAGCTTATACTGGTGATGGAGAGATGATCAATTCTGGATTCTTAAATGGTATGACTAATAAAAAGGATTCAATAGAAAAAATTGCTAATTATTTAACTGAAAAAGGTATAGGTGAAAAAGGTGTTCAATATAAGATGAAGGATTGGGCATTTAATAGACAAAGATATTGGGGAGAACCAATACCTATAGTTCATTGTGAATATTGCGGTGATGTAAGAATACCTTATGAAGAGTTGCCTCTAAGACTTCCTGCTGTAGATAATTTTGAACCAGGAACTGATGGTGAAAGTCCTCTTGCTAAGATAGATAGTTTTGTTAATTGTAAGTGTCCAAAATGTGGAAAGGATGCTAAAAGAGAAACTGATACTATGCCTCAATGGGCTGGATCTTCTTGGTATTTCTTAAGATATATTGATCCACATAATGATAATGAACTTGCTAATATGGATAAGTTAAAGTATTGGATGCCTGTAGATTGGTATAATGGTGGAATGGAACATGTTACAAGACACTTAATATATTCTAGATTCTGGCATAGATTCTTATATGATATAGGAGTAGTGCCATGCAAGGAACCTTATAAGAAGAGAACTGCTCAGGGTTTAATACTTGGACCTGATGGTGAAAAGATGAGTAAATCAAGAGGTAATGTAATAGATCCATTAAATGTAATAGAAGAATATGGTGCAGATACTTTAAGAACGTATATATTATTTATGGGTGATTATGGAATAGAATGTCCATGGAATGAAGATGCTATTAAGGGTGTATCAAGATTCTTAGATAGAGTATATAGTTTAAAAGATAAAGTAACTGATGAAGTTAGAAATGATTTGGAATCTACTATTCATAGATGTATTAAAAAAGTATCTAATGATATTGAAAGTATGAAATTTAATACAGCAATAGCAGAACTTATGAAACTTGTTAATACTTTCTATGATAAGGGCGTTACTAAGAGTGAATATGAAGTATTAATTAAATTATTATACCCATTTGCACCACATATTACTGAAGAATTAAATAAAGAAGTTCTTGGTAAAGATTCATTAGTGTATTCATCATGGCCAACTTATGATGAATCTAAAACTATAGATAATAGTTTTGAGATGATTGTACAAGTAAATGGTAAATTAAGAGATAAAGTAATAGTAAGTACTAATATTACTAAAGAGGAAATGGAATCTATAGCTTTAAATAGTGAAAACGCTAAGAAATTTATAGATGGAAAAGAAGTAGTTAAAGTAATAGTAGTATCAAATAAACTTGTTAATATAGTAATTAAATAAAAATAGGAATAAATTTCCTATTTTTTATTGACAATAATAAGTTCATAACTATAATATAGATAAAATTTATTTCAGGGGGAATATGTATGAAAAAAGTTTTGGTATTTTTAGTAGCATTATTATCAGTTGTATCTGTTAATGCTTCAATGAAAACTAATGTAAAAAACATTAAGATTGAAGATGTTAAAGTAGAAGTAAATGAAAAAGTTGGTTACAATGAACAATTAAAAATTAAATTTTCTATTAATCCAAGAGATGCTAAGAATTTAGAATTAAATTGGGAAGTAAGTAATTTACCAAAAGGTGTTACAGCTACATTTGTAGAAAATAAAACTAATGTTGCAGATGGTGAAGTAATATTAAAAGTAAATAATACTTTAGATAAGGATGTTAAAGTAACAGTTAAAGCAATTCAAAATAAGAAAGTATATTTTAGTAAAGAATTAACTCTAGAAACAAAAGATAATACAGTAGAAAGAGTAACTAATGAAATAATAAGTTTAATTGGAAAACTTGATGGTAAAGTTAATAAAAGTAACTACGATAATAATAAAGAAGTAGTAGATAAGATTACTGAGTTATTAGAAAATAATCCAGGTGTTAAAGATAATATAGCAACTGAATCTTTAACTAAATATGATAATGCTAAAACAGCAGTAGATAATTATAAAGATAATAATGGAGTTATTTTAGGAGTATCAGCAGGATTAGCAATTGTATTTGCGGGTTTATTATATTGGATATTTAAAAAAGAAGAGAAATAATTCTTCTTTTTTTGTAGTATAATATTCTTGGTGATTTTATGATTAATATTGTTTTATATGAACCAGAAATACCTCAAAATACCGGCAATATAATGAGAACATGTGTGGCTACTAATTCAAAATTACATTTAATTAAACCATTAGGTTTTAAATTAGATGATAGACATATGAAAAGAAGCGCGGTTAATTATTTGGAAAATTTAGATTATGAAGTATACGAAAATTTTGAGGATTTTAAGAATAAGAATATAGGTAAATATTATTATTTAACTAGATATGGCAAGAAACC
>CACZSX010000014.1 GCA_902783915.1 uncultured Erysipelotrichaceae bacterium
GATAGTACAACATCTCCTACTTCAATATCTTCAATATTTTTTAATCCTTCATTAGTTAATACTTTTGTTCCTGCTAAAAAGCAATTAGCTGGTGGTTGTGGTTTTACTGGTGATGGTGTATATGTACATGATTCTGTTCCTATATACCTAGTCGCAATTAGATTTGGATTATCAATATTTTTAGTTCTCTTAAATTTACAATATACATTCCTCCTTCCACTAGATGTACATGGCCCATGGTATTTCTCTCCATTTCTATATGTTACTCTGGCGTAAGTAGGAACAGAAACAGAAATTTCCTTACCTTCAGCATCAATACCAGTTGTTATATGGCTTCCCACATGTTCTTTTTCTATTGTATATGAGCCACAACTACTATCTCCCCCACCAACTGTAATACTACTAGCTACACATGTTGCATAATAGCAACCTCCACTACCTTTATGTGCTTGTTTTGTTTGTCCTGAACCACAGGATTTTGCAGCTTTAGCAGCAGCTTCTGTTGCATATTTACATGTGCATTTTGCTGTATAGCATCCATTTGATTCATCAAATGTAACTGTTTTATTTTGATAATCTTCACATGATTTTGATTTTTTAGCTTCTGCTTCTGTTGCTTTTGATCCACTTGGACATGGCTTACCTTGTACTGTCAATGTACATGTTCCTGTCTTTGTACTATCTTCTTTTGATGTTACTGTTACTGTTATAGTTTTATCAAGTGGTGATGCATTATTTCTTCCTGTAACAGAACCTGTTTCTTCATTTATTGTTGCATATGTTGAATCATCTAAAACCCATTTTACATCTAATTTTGATGCATTTTCTGGTGTATATGTAATCTCCATTGTTGCTGTTTCATTGTATTTTATTTTCTTATCTTTACATCCAAGTGTATCTGGTACTCCATCCCATATTGTTACTTTACATGTTGCTGTTTGATTTTTTCTTCTATAGTTTGTTGCTATTATATTTGAACTTACTACTTCTTTTGGTTCTACATCTCTTGCTGTTACTTCATTTTTTGACATACAATTTGTATTTGTTTTATTTAGTTCACATGTATTCATGTTTGGATTTAATCTTGCATATGATGTTCCATCATACTTTAATGCTATATTATTATTTGATTTTGTCCATATTATTTCTCTATTTACTGCATTTTGTGGTACATAACTTCCTTGTACTTTCATTATTGTTCCTTCTGGTATTCTTACTCCACCTGTTGGACAATCTATATATGTATTTGATGAAGTTACTCCTGGTTTTAATTTCTTATAATTATCTGGTACCTTTATTCCTATTGATGTTGTACATACTTCTATTCTTACTCTTCCTTTTACACTTTCATCTACTACTTTTACATCAGTTTCTTTTTTAAATGTCCATGTATATACATATTCATTACCTACTTTTGTTGGGTTTGCAGTTACTCTTTCTGTCTTTTCTTCTCCCCATTTACCACAGTCACATGTCTTATATTTTGCTGTCCTTTCTTTATTTCTTGGTGCTTCTTCATCACTACATATTCCTGTTGGTAGATCATGATTATCCCATCCCATAAACTTTATATCTCCTGGTATACAATCCATCTCATCATTTGTTATATCTACTTTACATTGATTTTCTCCATTTGATTCATTTATTTCTACTTTTGTATTGAATTTATTCATTATTTCTGTACATTCTTCTTCTGTTTTTCCTTCACATAAGAAGTCTTCTAATTCATCTTTATTATATTTTACTTCTATTATTCCATCTACTCTATTTAATAGTCCGAATTCTTCTCCTTGTAGTGATGTTACTCCACTTCTTATTCTTAATGATATTTTTGGAGGTAGTTCATTTAAATCTTCTACTATTATTTTATAGTCTCCTATTGTTACATTTTGTGCGAATCTTCTTGTTAAATTCTCTACAAATTTATCTTCTACCATTCTTATATTTCCTGTTACTCTATAGTACGTTAAATCTATTGCATCATATGCTGCTGCTTCTGTACTTTCTTTTATTAAATAGTATACTCTATCATTATCTACTGTTACATTTTGAAATAGATTTACTACTACTACTCCAAATAGTCCTAGTAATACTATTAATAATCCCCAGAATGCCTCTTTCATATCATCACTTCCTTTTAGACTATATATATAAGTTTATCATATTTTATTGTTTTTTTATATAGAAAAAATCAAAAATCTTAGATTTTTGATTTTATTTCATTATTTCTTTCGTTACCTCTTCTAATGCTTTATTATATTCTTCTAAATTACCATTATTTAAAATATAATAATCTGCAAATACTATAGGTCCACCTTTTGCTAAATTTTCTATTTCTGCAATATCTCTTTTTTCTGCTTCTATATTAGTAAGTGGTCTTATTTCTCTTTCTAATAGTCTATTATATCTATCTTTTTTATTTACTACTATTGATAATACAACTAAATTATCTTTAAATTTATCTTTTAAAATTTTAAGTTCATCCCATGAATAAAGTCCATCTAATATTACATTACTTTCTTTTACATATTCTTCTATTCTAGGAAGTAATATAATTGCATATGCTCCCATACCATATTCTTTTCTTAAATTTTCTCTTATCATTCTTTCATTAAATTCATTTACTTCTAAACCCGCTTCTTTTACTTTTTCCATAGTAACTCCACCAAAGTAAACTTTTTTAAAACCTAATTTTTCATAATATTCACTAGCAATAGATTTACCACTACCACACATTCCTACAATGGCTATTATTTTATTCATATTACACCTCTATATGTATTTATTATACTTCTTTCTAAAATAAAAGTATACTTCTTTTGAAATACATACAATAGGTACTGCAATAATCATTCCTATAATACCAAAAAAATGCCCAAAAACGAGTAAACTTACTATTGTAGTAACTGGATGTATATTTACACTTTTACTCATTATTATAGGCTGTAATATATTACCTTCTATAGTTTGTATTAATAGTAATATAATACTTATTATTATTCCATAAGTAACACCTTTAGTAAAAGATACAATTATAGGAAATACTGCTCCAATATATGGTCCAATAATTGGAATAATATTTGTAATACCACATATAAATCCAAATAATAATGCTCCTTTAATACCGATTATATAAAAAGATACAGTACTTAATACAAATACTATAAAAGAACTAATTATTGTACCTTTTACGTATCCTCTTAATAAATCATTAATTTTAGTTAATAATTTATTTGTATCTTTTTTAAAATAATTAGATAGATCTATAGTAGATATTAGCAAATAGAATGCTATTACAAAACCTACTAAAACACTAGATATACCTCCTATTATACTTATACATCTATTAGGTATATCTTTAGTAATATCATTTATAAAACAAAATAAATCTTCTTTAATAGACTTCATATCTATAAACTTAATTTTAATATTATCTAATGTGTTAGGAAATATATTTATAAACTCATCTAATTCATTAATGAATTTAGGTACACAATTAATAATAATTATATATATTAAAAATATAAGTATTAAATATATAAGTATTAATGAAAATATTCTATTTAATCCTTTATTTTCTAAATAATCTACTATTGGTCTTAATAACCAACTAACAACTATACCAATAAATAAAGGAGATAATATACTTAATAATGTAATAATAAAGTTTAATATATTTAATTTATTTAATATCATTATAGAAAAATATATAATTAATATTATTACTAAAATATAAATATTTCTTAATACTTTATTAGTAAGTTTATTCATATTATCACCATTATTAGTATTATCAAGAAATATAATTTTATAAATATTTTATATTAATACAAATTCTCTAGAAATTATCCTATCATCACTACAATACTCCATAATAAATTTATTATTATTTTTAACAATAATAATACCTATAGTATTACTATGATTTACAGATTTAATATTCTTATCAATATAGTTCATATAAGTCTTTATTTGACCTATATGTTCTTTTTTTAATTCAGTTACTTTAAGTTCTATTACTACATAACAATTATATTCTATATTAAAAAGTAACAAATCTATGTAATTATAATTATTACCTATTTTTATTTTATATTCACTTTTTATATAGCAAAAGTTTTTACCTAATTCATCTAAAAAATCCTCTATATTTTCAAGTATTAATTTATGTAATATCTTCTCTGATATATCATTATAATTTAAATTATTTTTAATTAATACTGGATTTTTCACAAAATCAGATACATTACTATTTTCCTTTGTAAATATTTTATCTTTTTCTGGTATTCTCTCATATTCTCTATTTTTAATTTTAGTTCTTAATTCTCTAACACTTAGATTTTGGTTTATAGATATACGAATATAATAATTTATTTTATTAATATCTTTCATCCCAAACAATTCAATATAATGACTCCAACTCAATTGGTCAGACACTGTTTGACTTTTTGACAAAACGTAAAACTGGCGCATATACTTTAGATTCGTTGTTGAATATTTTTTTCCAATTTCTTCTGTTAATTTAACAGAATACTTCTTAATAATTCCTTCACCATAATGTTTACCTGCTTCACTTAATAACTTACCAACTTTATAATAAGTATTTAAATCACTTTTATTTTTACTATAATCTTTTATTCTTTTAGTAATCTCATTATTTACTAATTTTTCTTTTATTTCATTATAATAGTTCATATAACCTCCAGTAAAGCAAACTATACCAAATATATTATTAGTAATCAAATTAATAAATTATGATTTTTGTCTTTTAATATATACAAAAAAGTACAAATATTAGAATATTATTCTTTTATTTGTACTTTTATTTTATTAAATTACTCTTTTTTCTATTTCTTCTTTAATTTTATCTAAGAATTCATTTTTATTCATAGATATAGTTTCTTTAGTACCAAAACATCTATAGCTTACTAAATTATTATCTTTTTCATTATCTCCTAATATAAGTGTATATGGTATTTTATTAGTTTGAGATTCCCTCATTTTATAACTTAATTTTTCATCTCTTAAATCTATATTTACTCTTATATTATTATCATCTAATAATTTATATATTTCTTTTGAATATTCAGTATGATATTCATTATTTACAGGTATTATATTTACTTGCACTGGAGATAGCCATAATGGTAGTACTCCTTTTGTTTCTTCTAGTAAGAATGCTGTAAATCTATCAAATGTACCAAATATAGCCCTATGAATAACTACTGGAGTCTTTTTAGTGCCATCTTTATCAATATAACTTAAATCAAATCTTCTTGGTAATAAGAAATCTAATTGACATGTTGATAATGTTACTTCTGGTCCAACTGCTGGTTTTACTTCTACATCTAGTTTTGGTCCATAGAAAGCTGCTTCACCAATTGCTTCAGTGTATTCACATCCATAATCATTTAATACTTCTCTTAATTTATTCTCAGCTGTATTCCACATTTCATCATCATCAAAGTATTTTTCTTTATCTTCTTTATCACGAAGAGATAATCTAAATTTATAGTTTTTAAGACCAAAATCCTTATATACATCTAGTATTAATTCAACTACTTTTTTAAATTCTTCACCAATTTGATCTGGTCTTACAAATAGATGAGCATCATTTTGACACATACATCTAACTCTTTCTAATCCTTTTACAGCACCAGATGCTTCATATCTAAAGTCAGTTGCAAATTCACCTATTCTTATTGGTAAATCTCTATAAGATCTTAATTCATTACCATATATAAGCATATGATGTGGGCAGTTCATAGGTCTTAATACAAATTCTTCTTCATCTACTTTCATTGATGGGAACATATTTTCTTTATAATGATCCCAGTGACCGGAAGTTTTATATAAATCTACTGTACCTACACATGGAGTATATACATGTTTATATCCCATTTTTCTTTCTTTAGCATATATATAATTTTCTAATTCTTTTCTTACAATTGCACCATTTGGAAGCCATAAAGGCATACCTTTACCTACTAAATCATGACTCATAAATATGTCTAAGTCTTTACCTATTTTTCTATGGTCTCTTTCTTTAGCTTCCTCTAACTCATGCATATAATTATTTAAATCTTCTTCATTCTTAAAACATACTCCATATACTCTTTGAAGCATTTTATTTTTAGAGTCACCTTTCCAATAAGCACCACTAAATTTAATTAATTTAAAATACTTTAATTCTTTTACTGAATCAACATGAGGTCCCCTACATAAATCCGTAAAATCACCTTGAGTATAACAAGATATAACAGTAGAATCTTCATCCATTCTACTAATTAAATCTACTTTATATGGATCATTTTTAAATCTTTCTAAAGCTTCTTCTTTACTTATTTCTTCTCTATAAATTCTCTTACCATCTTTAGAAAGTTTCTTCATCTCTTTTTCAATTCTTTCTAAATCTTCTTCTTTTATTACATCATCACCTAAATCCATATCATAATAGAAACCTTCTTCTATTACTGGACCAACCCAAAACAATGCATGCGGATACAAGTGTTTTACTGCTTGTGCCATTAAGTGTGCACAACTATGGTTCATTACATTTAACTCTTTATCTTCCTTAATATTTATCATTATTTCACTTTCCCTCCTACTTTATAATCAGATATTACTTCTGCCATTTTTCTTCTTAATTTCGCTACTAATTTTTTTGCAGCTTCTCTTTCTGCTACTGTAGTTGCTTTTACTTGCATAATTCTAGCGTCTGTCAATTCTTTTCTAATTTCCTTATAACCTGGTATTTCTTCTCTTTTCATAAATCCTCCTTAAAAAATAAAAAACCTAAGATAAGGAGTCAAAAGACGGTACCATCCTAGGTTTTACTTAATTTCATAACGGTTTTAACCGGGATTACTTTTAATAATCCTACTACATTGGGAGTAACTATTAAACTAATTATTATCTTACACCTTCCGATAACTCTCTATAAATATCATTTAATAATCATATCCAATTTCTTTGTATTTACTCCTCAAGTATAATACTTTATAAAAGTATTGTCAACTTTGATATTTACTATCTATGCCTAAATATTCTTCTAATGTAGTCCATTCTCCATTTTGATATAAATTAGCTGCTTCATCACCTATATATCTAAAATGCCATGGTTCATATTTATATCCAGTTATACTTTGTTTACCTTTCGGATATCTAAGTATAAATCCATATTTAGATGCATTTAAATCCAACCATTTACCTTCTTTTGTATTACCAAAATTATCATCTATTCTATTTAAATCTGCTGCAAGTCCAGATTGATGCTCTGAATTACCAGGTCTTGCCGAAAAAGTATCTGTCATTGCTTTGCCATATGTTTTAACATAACCATCATATAATGCCTTTTGATAGCTATATGATCTATATCCACTTATTATAGTTATTGTTACGCCATCATTTTTAGCAGCTTCTTTCATTTTATTAAATGCCGTCATAAATTCACTTCTTAATCCACCTGGATTATATGTACTAGGAAGTGCATATGTTTTATTTGCTATTAATATGCCATTAACATAATATATACCATCTATTCTATTAATTTGATAACCTTTAGTAGTTGTTCCACTTAAATCTATATCTGGTACATTTGGTATATCTTTTACTTGTTCTTGTGGTATTACTTTTTCTTTTACTATTAATTTAAATACTTTTTTACTAATATTGTTACTATTATCTTTTGCAATAACTTCTATATTATAAGTGCCAACTTTATTAATATCATAAATAGATTCTTCACTTATACTTATATCCATTTCATCCCTACTATTATCAGTAACAGTTATTCCTTTTAACAAATCTATTTTATCTCCTACTGTAATAGTTATATCTTTTACATTTTCTATAGTAGGTGCTACATCATCTATTACTTCTAAATTCACAGTAACATCTCTATCTACTATTTTTAATTTACCTTCATATATACCAGCAGTGTATATTTTATTATCCTCTAAATCTATATTTGTCCATTCTATTGTACAAGATTCATCATAATCACTAGTTATATAATCTTCTAAAGAAGGAACTTCTTCACCTATTTTTATTGTTATTTTCTCTTTATATGTTACTTCTTTTTTTATTTCTTTATTACAACCTGTTATAAATAATAACATTATAATTAATATAATTTTCTTCATAACACACCTCTTTATATATATTATCATTTATTAAATAAATAATAAAGAAAAAACTTATAGACTATATACGCCTTGGTCTATAAGTATATCTATTCTTATTTCTATTTTTATGTTTTACTTTAGCACCATATTCAGCAGGTATTTCAATTAATTCTTCATCACTAGGAATATATACGAGGTGTCCAGTTGAAGTTTTTTTACCTTTCTCAATAATTCTATCTATTTCTTCTTCTAACAAACCATAATCCGGATTTAAAGTACAATAGTTACTTAAAGTTATTACTTTATCTGCACGTAGTAATACACCATTAACTTCTTTAAAATATTCCTTTGTTGGCGGTTTTTTCGTTTTATTTAATGCTTTAAATAAAGTATTTAAAGCATTATATAAACCTTTATCATGTTCTTCCATTTGATTCAAATCATGATGAGCCCAATACGTTAATAATGCCCCATTATCAACAGTAATTTTCCCACCCCTTCTTGCTTCTAAAATATGATGGTACGTAAATGGATTCTTTCTATCCAGCTTATATCCCATCCAACATGTTGGCCCAAATATCCCTGCCATTTTACCCCTAACTTCTTGTACTTTTTTTGTGTCTGACACCTTAATACCTCCTACTACTTTCTTCTATTTTCTCCAACCATAGATTTTTCTATAGTTAAATTCTTAATTCTTTCCATTATCCTAGTTGCTTTTAATGAATCTACTTTATTCTTTGTAATAGATAAAGCAGTTTCTAATTCTTTATAATCTAAATTAGATGTAAAAAATGTTGTTAATCCTTCTTCCATCCTATATTGAAGTATTGTTCCTAAAATTTCATCTCTACTCCAATATGTAACACTTTCTGCACCTATATCATCAATCAGTAATAGAGGTATTTTTTTAATATAAAGAAATCTCTCTTTAAAATCATCATCAAATGATTCTTTTAAACTTCTTAAGAATTCAGGCCAATAAATAATAGCACTTTTAATTCCTTTTTTAGATAATTCATTAAATGTAGCTGCTATTAAATATGTTTTACCACATCCAAAACTACCACTTAAATATAGACCTTTCATCTTCTTTTCTTTATCATAACCTTTTATAAATTTAGTTAACCAAGTAATTACTTCTTTTCTTTCAGCATCATCTAAATATATATCTTTCATTCTTGCATTCTTTATTTCTTTTGGAATATCAAATATATATACATTTTCATTTTCTTTATTATCCTTTAATTCTTTATTCTTATATTTACAACTCTTATATTCAAAATTTAATTTTGAACCATCAACTTCTTCTTTTAAATAAAAACCATATACTTCATTCTTACAATTTTCTAACCCTTTACAAGTACTACAATTTTTACATTCATTAAAACAAGTTTCTAATCTAGAAGTATATTTCATAAGTATTTCATGAGGTAGATGTATACTTCTAACATAATCTTCAAATTCTTTATCTTTTAATGATTTAATATACTCTTTTTTTAAATCAGATATAGAACTATTATTAAATAATTTTGTTTCATTTAAACTTTTCATAATGCCACCTATACAAATTCACTCAACATGCTTTCTAATTCTTTTACTTCATCTTCTGTCATTTCTTTTTTCTTGACATCTTTTCCATACCAAGTAGGTAATTTTTCTTCCTTTTTATTCTTTTCTTTTACCTGATTCATTTTTCTAAACTCTTTTTCAGCTTGTTTCATAGCATCAAATACTGTTTCTATTTTACTTAATTTCCATTGACTTGCTATTGCTTCTACAAAATTCTTATTAAGTTTTTTATCATTAATTCTTAGTACATAATCTATAAGAACATTTACTACTCCAGGATTTAATTCTTGATCTACTAGTAATGTTTCAATTAAATTAACATCTCTTGTAGTAGGTTTAGCGCCACCATATCTAGATTTCAAAAAATCATATGGTGATGTTTTTTCAAAGCACTCAATTAATTTATCCTTTATATTTTTTGTATCTCTTGTTTCTACCTTAATATCTCCTTTAGACTTATATATTAATTTTGGGATATTATCATTTTCAAAAGAATAATAATTCTTACAATTCTTTTTTAATTCAGCATCACTAATCATACCTTTTTCATTTATAGAATTTTTTATTAAATTACTCATAGTTGAATCATCAAAATTATATAGATATGCAAGTTTATTAATTATTTTTCTGGTAGTACCATTAAATGCCTTATCACTTATTATTCCTTTAGGCATAGAAGAAATAATATAATCAAAATCTACTACATCATCTATTATTACTTCTAATTTATCTTTAGATTTAATATTCTTTGTTAATACGTCCTCTAAATTATTTGTACTCATTGCATATATATCACTAAAATGTACAGTTATATCTTCAAAATCATTTGTATTTATTTTAGGTACTCTATAATAATTTATTAAATCTTGATATTCTTTTTTACCAATAGATGATAAAAGTGAAGACGCAAGTATTGGATTAGAAAAAAATTCCATAGCTGATAATGGACTATATAATTCATATACATAATTATTAACTTGTCCAATTTTAAATAATGTTTTTAATAGACCAACTGCTTCTAATTTCTTTCTTGCAGACACTATTTCATCCAATTTTAAACCCATCACATTCATAATATGGTGATGAGTATATTCATTACTCATTATTTCAGTTTTATTTAAATCTGACCAAAGTGTGAAATATAAACTTAATGCAGTACTACCAATTATAGGTTGATATAACATAGTAAGTACTAATCTATCACTATCATTTAATAAACTTTTATTAATTACTACATAACTATCAGCTGGTAGTATAGACACTAGTTTCATATTATCACCTCACTTTAATCATACTTTGTTTATTAGTTTTATTCAATAGTTTCCCTATATTTTGATAAAAATAAATCTGTTTCTGTATTATCAGTTTCATTTTCTTCTATTTTAGGCAATTCATCTTTAGAAGATAATCCAAAATAATCTAAAAAATCATCTGTTGTTTTATAAAGTATTGGTCTACCCGGAATATTTTCTCTACCACATTCTTTTATAAAACCTTTTGCTACTAATTTTCTAATCATTTGAGAAGAAGATATTCCTCTTATTTCATCTACTTTTATTCTAGTAATTGGTTCATTATATACAATTATTGCTAAAGTTTCTAATGCTGCTTGGGATAATGTATGATTAGATTCTTCTATTAATTTTTTATAGTATTCTTTATGTTCTCTTTTAGTAGTTAGTTTTAAACTATTACCTAAGTAATCTATTCTTAGGCCTCTATCTTCACTTAGATAATCATTTTTTAATGATAGTACTAGTTCTTTTGCAGATGCTTCATCTATATCTAAAACATTACATATTTCATCTATAGTAATACCATCATCACCCACTACAAATAATAGTCCTTCTAATACTGCTTTCATTATTTCACTCCTTTAATGATAATATTCCCAAAATTATCATCTTGCTCTATAGTTATTTCATTATCTTTAGACATTTCTAAGATACTTAAAAATGTAACAACTATATAATCCTTTCTATGTACTTCAAATAATTCCATAAAATTTATTTGTTTTTTATTTTTTAATAATTTTCTAATACTACTAATTCTTTCTGATACGCTTAATTCTTTATTAGTTATCTTAGTATTTAAAGGTTTTTCAAATTCTTTTCTAGTCATAAATTTTTTAAATGCTTCTAATAAATCTTCTACTGATACATCATCATTATTTATGACTTTTTCATCATATTCATCAATATTAGATGGTGTTTTAGTAAATATATCACTCCTTACACTTTCAAGAGTCTTAAAAGCACCTGTAATTTCTTTATACTTTTTATAATCAATAAGTCTTTTAATTAGAGCTTCTTTTGGATCTTCTTCATATTCATCATTTTCTACTTCTTTTTTAGGAAGCAATGATTTAGATTTATACTCTAATAACTCAGAAGCCATTACTAAGTATTCACTTGCTATATCTAGATTTAACTCTTTCATTGCTTTAATATAATCTAGGTATTGATTTGTTATTTCTTCTAAACTTATATCATATATATCTATATTAGATTTTTTTATTAAGTGAAGAAGTAAATCAAGTGGTCCTTCAAATTCATCTATTCTAACTTCATAATGCATGCTATTCACCTATTACAATTATAACTTATTATGATATAATTATAAAGGTGATTTTATGAAATTATTTACAAAAAATGATAATTTTTTCATATGTGAACATTGTAAAAAAGAAGTACAGCCATTAAGTTATACTTCTAGAGATCATTGCCCATATTGTTTATATTCAAAACATGTTGATATAAATCCTGGTGATAGGTTAAATGAATGCATGGGGTTATTAAAACCTATTGGTATTGAAAAATTCAAAGACACTTATAAAATTATTTATAAATGTGAAAAATGTAAAGAATTACATAAAAATATAATGGCAAATGATGATGATATGAATTTAATTATAGAATTATCGAGAATATAAAAAAGCATTGATTTCAATGCTTTTTTATTAATCTATAATTTGAATTTCCTCTTCTGGTTCTATTTCAATTTCAGGAGAAATTTGTTTCATCATAGATTCAAATACATCTGATAGTTCTTCTATAGCATCTTTTTCTGCTAAGTTTTTCATTATCTTTTCAGAGTCTTCTTCTTTTATATCTGAAAATTTAATTAATTTATTTTCTTCATATTTTGGTTTTTCAAATTTGTAATTTTTATCTACATTTACATTCATAGTGTATCCAATTTCAAGTTTCTCTATTGCAGTAGAACATTTTAATTCAACTTTTTTGTCATTTTCAGATTTAATATTACATTTTAATTCAATACCATCAGCATTCATAACAACTTCATAATTATCTCTTGATTTTTCATTTACTGACAATATTTCTAATTCATTAATTCCTGCTGATACTTTAAATACTTTATTATTAAATCCCTTAGTATATAAAGATATAACAATATCACCTTCTAATTTAGGTATATCAATATCTTGAGTTAATTCTTTCTTTAAATCAGCTTCTTTTTCATCACTTATGTTAGCTAATGCTTTCATAAATTTATCACTATTTGCTAAATAGTCAACTATAGTCTTATATACTTCATTAATATTATCATTATTAATTATTAATTTATTTTTAATAGCTTTTGAACCATCTAATTCTACTTTTTCTTTTTCATATTTAGCTTTAACTAAACCCTTATCTAAAGCTGCAAAATACTCTTCTATTAGTACTTTTACATCATTCTTATCTATATCTAATTCATCAGTTATTTTTACTTCATCATATATTATTTTATCGTATAAATCTTTTAAATCAAGATAAACTTTATTATCTTCATAGTATGCCCCAATATTTAATAATTCTTTTTTATTATAATCTGCTGATATATCTAATTTATATATTTTTTTATCTAAATCTTCATATACAGAAAATTTAAATAACATATTATTCAATACATTAAATACTTCTTTTATTTCATCAGTCACTAATTCTGATTTACCATTAACATTTACATAAAACGCTAAATCTCCATCTGTCTTAATTTTTGCTAAATCTTCAATTTTAAATGATTTAAATGTTTTGTTTGCTGCAATTTTAAATACTATTTCTGGTTTATTTTTATAAAAATATCCAAAAGCTAGTAATCCTAATACTAAAACCACTAACACCCCGCAAATTAATCCTTTATGGCCTTTCTTTTCCATTAAATCTGTAAATTGTTCCATTTGTTCATTTTCTTCCATTTTCTTCACTCCTTATCGTAATTTATTATTACATACCTATTTAATTATTGTCAATAAATTAAAAAAATCAGACTGTAAAATAATAGTCTAATTTTTAGGTTTTAAAATTAACGAAAAGAAAAATGCAAATATAACTGCTGCTATAATTCCAGCTGATGTAAGTGAAAACATTCCTAATGCAAGTCCCATTACACCGTCATTCAATGCAGATGATAATGCACCATGTATAAGAGAATGCCCAAAACTTGTTATTGGAACAAGTGCGCCACCACCAAATATATCTATACATATATCATATATTCCAAATATATCTAGAAATGCTCCTATAACTACAAATAATGATGTTACATGCCCGGGTGTAAGTTTAGTATTATCTAATATTAATTGTCCAATTAAACAAATAAAACCACAAAATATAAATGAATATAAATATATCATATTGCCTCCAAACTAATAGCGTGACTAATAGATGGTATATTAAGTTTTTGATTTAACATAGTTGGTGACATTAAAGCACCTGTTGCAACTAGTAATACTTTTTTTAGTTTTTTCTTTTTCATTTGATTAATTATATAACCATAAGTAACTAATGCACTAGATGTAGTTCCACTCGCACCTGCTTTTACATCTTGTTTATTTAAGTTATATATCATACAACCACAATCATCATAATTTTTTAATTCAATATTATGTTCTTTTTTTATTAAATCTTTTAATATATCTTTACCATATCTACCTAAATCTCCTGTTACTATCAAGTCATAATAATCAATTGTTCTTTTTTTATCCTTTAGATGAGCATTTATAGTATATGATGCAGCAGGAGCCATAGCAGCACCCATATTAAATGCATCATTTATACCATAATCTACAGCTTTTCCAATTGTAAAAGATTCAACCTTAATATTTGTTTTAGAACTAGTAAGTAATATACTAGCAGCTCCTGTTGCTGTAAATGTAGTTGTATCTGGTTTTGGTGTACCATATTCAGTTGGATTTCTATACTGCTTTTCAGTAACACTATTATTTGCAGATGTTGTACATATACAGTTCTTTATTTCTTTATTTTGTAGCATCATACTCGCAATACCTATAGATAGTGTACTTGTAGAGCAGGCAGCATATACTCCTATATAATTAATACCCAACCTCTCTGCACTATAATTAGATGCTGTTATTTGATTATTTAAATCACCTGCTATAAATAAATCTATATCATCTTTTTTCATATTAGCTTTATTAAGTAATATATTCACACTATCTAAAGCCATTTTTATTTCACCCTGTTCAAAAGTTTTTTCACCCATATAAAAATCAGAATATTTTTTATCAAAATATTTTGATAAAGGTCCTTTACTTTCAAACTTACCTACTACTGTACTAGTTTCTTTTATATAAACGTTATCAAAAGTTATTGTCATTTATCCTCCTATAATTATTCGTACAAGTCCAAATACATAAGCAGCAACAATACCATATAATATTACACTACCCGTTATTTTAAATATATTAGAACCCAAGCCAGTAATTAATCCATCCTTTTTATATTCTATTGCTGCACTTGTCATACCATGTGCAAATCCCGTAATAGGAACTATTATTCCACATCTTACCTTTTCTACCCATTTATCAAAGAAACCTAAAGCAGTAAATAAACTAGAAATAAATATTAATGTAACAATCATATAAGTGCCTGCATCTTTAATAGTTACATTAAATAAATTAATATACAAATCTATTAAACCTTGACCTACCATTCCAATAAAACCACCAGCAAAAAAAGATAAAAATATGCTTTTTATATGATTAATTTTCGGAGTATGTTTTTTTACTAAATTTTTATATTCTTCCTTTGTCATATTTCACCTCTTTATTATTATGAAGTGAAATATAATTAATATAC
>CACZSX010000015.1 GCA_902783915.1 uncultured Erysipelotrichaceae bacterium
AATAATAATTTCACTACCACCATCTACTGCAACATCTAAATATCTAGTATAATTATCAACATTAAAACTTAATGTAGCATTATCACACAAATTAGCAGTAGTATCAACATTCTGATTACATACCCATCCATTAAATCCATATTCAGTTCCATTAACGTATGGTCTTTTACTAAATGGATTATCAATAAGTTCTATATGTATATAATTATCTCCATCACTATTTGTTTTTAAAGAACCATTACTATTTCTTTCTAATGGATAATATTTATAATATACATATTTATTAGCATTTTCATTATTAATTGGTGAAACAGCACCTACTAATGAAGAATTATTTATATCAGTTCCATCATATATAACTTGTACTTTTACTAAATATTCATCATCATAATAACCTGTACTTATACCACTAGGTATATTAGAATTCCTTATCTCCGTATAATTTAAACCTCTTAAATAATTTAAATCACTAGTAAAATCATTAACGTATACAGTAGTACCATTAACACCAGATTCATGCTCAACAATAGTACTTGTTCCACCAGTAGAACTTGTATTATTTTCTTTTACTGATAGAACAAATTCATTATTAATTATTTCTATTTTATAATCAGATGTAGAATAATTATTTAAATCACTAATATCTAAAAGATTAATACTATTATTAACTATTTCAAAGCTATTAGCACTCATACTACTATTAGAATTGGAATAACTATTTTGCTTAATTAATATATTATTAGTTACATCTGAATTTAATTCATAACTAAAATTATAAATATCATTACTATTACTTGTAATATCATAATTTATAACAATATTACTATATGAACTATTTTGAGATGTATATATAACTCCACCAAACTTAGATTCATCATCTACATTTATATTACCTTTTAATAAAACCATATTTATAGTTGAATTATTACTACTTGCTGATATAACTCCACCATTTTCACTATCTAAAGAATAGTCTACATCAAACATAATATTCTTTATATTAGCATTAGAAATTGAATTAAATATATTATTAGTAACAACTGCATTATATATCATATTACCAGTACCATCTATAGTACCTTCAAATGGTATTTGATTATTAATAGACATATCATAACCACCATAGTTAAAACTATCAGTTATCTTATATTTCTTATTTGCATATAGTAATGCATCATTACTTTCTAGCAATTGTTTAAAATATGCATACTCTGAAGCATTTGAAATTACATATGGATTTTTAGTTGTACCAGTACCGCTTTTAAATGATTTGGCAACAACTCCATCCCATGCGGATGATGTATTAGGAGCACTAAATGAATTTATTAATTTCCACGACAAAAGAGTAACAATTATAATTGCTATTATTAGTAGTATTCTATTGTATTTTCTAATAATTTCTTTTGCCTTCATTTTTGCCTACTTTCTCATATTATATTTTATCATATTTTTTGAATTAAAGCATTATTTTTCGACAAAAAAAGAAGACCTAAGTCTTCTATTTATCTATCTATTATGGAGTTCCTGCTGATTCTCTAATACTTAATTCTAGATTAAATGTTATATCAGTACCAGATGCGTTGTTTTCGCAGTCAATATCTTGACCTTCAATCCACATATATACACGCATTTTTGTAATGCCAGCAGCAAGATCAAATGCTTTGTAATCTTTTCCTGTAGCAAGTGTTCCTGGTGTTGATAACAATGTTCCAGCAGTTGAATATTCAGTACTATTATTTGTTACAGTTCCTTCAGTAACAGTTTCTGAGAATGTTACAGCTGGATCACCATATGTTGTTGTTGTTCCTTTAACAGCATTAATTAAATTAACAGCATTAGCAACTGGTATAGCTTCTTTAATACCATAATATGTAACAGCATTACCGCCACTAGCAGTTAATGCATTAGCACCAGTAAATCCATATTCAACACCAACACTGTTTACAACAGCCGTTGAGTGTAAGTCATTATTTGGTTCCCAAATCTTAACTGCTTTTGGACTACTTGAATAGAATGCGCTTGTAATACTTGCAACTGTATCTGTAGATGCAGCTTCACCAATAGGTACAAAAGCTACTCTAGCAGCATTCTTAAGTCCTCTATCTGTAGACCCAGATGCCATTACAACATTTGAAAATGTATCAGCACTATTTATATAAACAGCTTTTGCAGAACTAACTTTCAAGAATATATCAAATGCAACGAATTTAGTCTTATCAGTTGATTCATCTACTTTAGTAGTAGACAATGTATAAGCACCTGTTGTAGCATCAGTACCAATAGTACTACTATACATATCCAATAACCTTGTTCCAGCACTTGAATCAGATGTAGTCGCACCAGTTGTTGATACAGCATCTAATGTTGATGGAATAAAGTTGTCAGCACCACTATAAGCACCTGTAGTTATATCTGCCTGAGTAAGAACAGATTTCCATGTGCTACCATTGGTAGATATCTGAATACCATCGCTAGTTTCAACATGTACATTAATACTTTCGATAGTTACAATTCTATTTGCTGTAAACCATGCGTATGTTGAAGTCCCAAAAAAGCTTATTGTTAATACCAATAGCAGTATGAGCATTCTAAGTTTTTTTCTTCTGTTTTTCTTGTTTTTCCTCATATTTTCACTCCTTATTTTGTTCAATATGTATTTCAGTAATTACCATATGCATTTTCATTTCTCCGCCTATCAATGGATCTGTACAATCTGGATCATCACCCTCAAGCCATATAACAACTGTTATTCGATCCAAATCATCAGGTTTAAAATTCTCGACTTTTTCATATATTATTGTTTCTGAAGACTCTTTAATACTTTTAAATGGCTCAGTAGGAGTCGGTTTATTCTCAGGTTTTCCATCAAGACGATTCCTCTTTGCATACGTAACATATTCACCATTTCTATAAATACGTATTCTAATTGCTTCATCAACATGTTTAATTACATCGTCAACTATAACTTCATAAGTATAATTGAGAACTTCTTTACCCTGATTTTCCACAAAAAATGTATATGCAATGTAATTATTGCCATTATGACGGCCTTCTGCTTCTTTATCGATGTTAGCCGGTATTGATTTATAGGATATATTATCCATAAATTTCATGGGTTCAGCTTCTAGTTTTCTTTTCCCATGCCCGTTATTTAAACTATCGAAGATTGCGAGACCACTTTCTAAAGTTTTGTTTGAGTCTAGCGTTACTGTAAATCTTCCTTCATTATATATAATTTGTAAAACTATATATAAAATCAATAAGAACACTAACAATATAAGCAAAGACCTTTTAACTATTTTTACAACTGTCTTCTTATTTTTAACTTTATCGGCAGTTACAATTACTTCTTTAGCCATAGATCACCACCATAATGCGCACATATGACAATATCCCTATCATATATTTATTATTTTAAACTATTTATCGAAAAAAAGCAATATATTATTATTTATTTTTATAAAAAATATACAAAACATATTTACACTTGACTTTGTGTAAATTATATGTAAATTTATATTATTTTGCATTATTATTTTACTAATTTACATGTAATTTGATATAATTAATGTGTATATATAAGGAAAGGGATTGCAATGATAAAGTTTTTTAGAAGCAGAAAATTTAGATTGTTTTTAGCTTGCTTATCATTATTTATGCTATTAGATATGGTGCAAAGTACATATGCCAAATATGTATCTAGTGCCTCAGCTAATGGTAATTTTACTATTGCAAATTGGGCATTCTTAGTTAACAATCAAGATGTACTTAGTAATAGTGATTTTTCTAATACTATAACGCCTGTATTCCCTGGTACAACGCATATAAAAAGCGGAGTTATATCTCCGACTAGTTCTGGTTATTTTGACGTAACTATAGATTCCACAAACGTAGAAGTTTCTTTTGATGAAGAAATTACTTTAAGTTTGGGTGATGATAACACTGTAACAGACCTAACTTTTGATAGTTATTCATTAAATAATGGAACACCTGTTTCATTATCTGGTGCATCTCCTACAATAACAACCACTCATTTACTTAGTGATACTCAAAGAGTAAATACATATCGTTTCTATGTAACCTGGTATGATGGCCAAGATGAGAATATGAATAATGTTGAAGATACTGAAGCAGCTATTGACGGTACTGCTAACGTAGAAGTTGGTATAAGATTTATACAACGAGTTAATTAGCACTTTGTGTAATTGATATTTTAACCTTTATAGCAATCGACGAATTAGTTGGATTGCTTTCTTTATATGTTGCTGCTGCTATTCCCCACTCAGTATCAACATCATCATGATTATTTTCATATGGCCAAACAACACCAATAGTATATGTTTCTTCCCCATCTTCTAATTCCATAAAGCTTGCAGACAAATCTACTGTTATAGAAAACGGATAATCATTTGCAAGTTTATTTTCTAATTGAGCACTTGTAAGATCTGTTGCTTCAGCTGTTTGACCAAGCGCTTCTCTTCCTTCTACAGTTACATATGTTTGATCTAATATACGTGCTTCTAATATCTCATATGACATATCAGCAGATACTTCACTTCTATTATATGCAGTTATTTGATACTCATAATCTTCCATACCTGGATAAATACTTTCTATATCCAAATTTATAATATTTGAAACAGCTGTATCTCCAGCTTCTAAAACAATATCCCATGCTTTAACATGAACACTTATATTATTATCTACTTTTGTAGCATAAATAAACCACGCCAATGTATTTGACGCCAATAAAAGTATTAAAAATATTAATCTAGTTGGTTTAATTATTGACTTCTTTTTCATCTTCATCATCCTCTTTTATAACAAAAGAAGTAATTACATCATATGAAAGACATAAACCAATTGAAACAAATATTGCATAATAACCTGCTCTAGTAAGCATAAGTCTACTTAAATAACTTATTATAACACTATGATACACTACCTTACCATAAATATCATCTGATGTTATTTCAGGGTCTTCTACTTCATTCATTAATCCTTTTGTAACAAAATGATACTTATTATCTATTTGTTCTTTTTTTATAATCTCGTGAGTAATTATTAATCCTTTTAAATTACTACTTTTACCTAAATAAGTAACAGAATCCCCAACTTCTAATTTAGAAGGATCAGTTTTTCTAACAATTATAATATCTCCGACCTTATATTTTGGAAGCATACTTTCAGATGCAACCTGAAAAACAAAAGTATTACCTAATGCCAATTTATTATTAGATATCTTTTGAAATAATACTATAAGAAGAATTATAATCAAAAATGTTGTTATAAGCCCCTTAATTACTTTCCATATTGTTTTCATTTACATCACCTTATAAATTTGTATTTTCTATTTTATCTAAATACTTTTTAATTTGATTAGAAAAAGTATTCTGTATCTCAGTTAAACTAGCCTCTTTCTTACATCTTACTATAGCTATTTTATCCCCTATTTTTTCTTTTAATGTTGAAAGCGGAAGATCAACATTTAATTCAACTATTCTTTGAATTAAATTATCAGTTATCTCTTCAATTACCTCAATTTCTTTTTCCTTACTATCTATTTGATTTATAGTATCCATTGCTAAAAAATTCATAAGAAAAGTATTATTAATATATTCTTTTAATATACCATTATCTTCATACTTTTTATTACTTTTTACAACTTTTGCATTATCTGCAACATTATTTTGAAGAAAAGTCCACAATTTCATTGCATATTGGAAATTAGTATTCTTAAGTATTACATTTGTTTTCTTTATTGGAGGAATTACCCTTGCAACATGTAATTTCTTAAGAGTCTTATATACCTCTGTATTACTAAGCATTGTTATATCATCTTCAAGTCTCTTAATTCTTTGTTCGATTGGCAAATCCCCCTTAGGTTCCTTTTTATCAATTAAACTAGATGTGTAATTCATTTCAATGAATACTTGCTCTTTACCAACATTACTTTTAGCACTATATTTTGCTTTTTTAACATTCTTAAGACTAGATGCAGTTATTAAACTCTTTTTCTTTATTTCAACAAAATTTCTCATATTTTCAATAAGAGTATATATTACCCTATTTTCATATGTATCATAACTTTCATCTTTTAATGTATTTAATATTTTAGATGGTTTTACATCTCCATTATCCTCTATTTTCTGAATATAGTTAGTATGTTTAGATAAATGCCTAATACTTTCTACAGTTATTCTCCTTGCTAACTCTATCTTAACTATTTCTTCTTCATTTACTATGAATCTATTAGGATTTCTCAAAATATTATCTAGATACTTTATAGTATCTTCCATTAAATCCAACCATTCAAAATCTGTTTCAACAATATTAACATCAGTATTTACATATAAATTAGATCTTATATTGTCTGTGAATTTAGATTTTTTACTTTCACTTGAATGTTCAAGTAATTCAACAACCTTAAGTTTATCCATAATTCACCTACGCCATCTTCTTAAGTCTTAATAAATATTCAATGCACTCAGACATTTTGCCCTCTCCAAAATTATCATTTAAGAACTTAACAAATCCATCTATCTCATCTCTTATATATGCAATGTTTAATTGTTCAAACTTACGAAGTATCTTACGCGCAATAAAGTAATCTATACCTCTTATTTCATCTCCACCACATGCTACAAAAACTGGTACAAACTTTCTCATATGAGCAACTATTCTATTACCAAATGCAATTCTAAAGTGTTGAATAACATAATTATCCATATCTTCTATCTTTTTTAAGTTTTCTTCATGTATTGGATTATTACTTATAGCTTCTTGGAATTTTTTATCCAAATAAGAATAATTTATATCCTGAGCAGGTGTTTGAACCGGTTCAAATACTTGACCTTTATCATTTATATCTATTGGCATAGCACGGTCATACACTTTATCTGTAACCATGAATGTAGAATCATCGTTATTGATTGTACCTATATACCACATATTAGGTGGTATCTTTAATTTACCTTCCATTAAATGAATTGGGTCAGATTTCCATGCACTTGGCACTATTTCAACTATCCATTCATCTTTATTAGGCATCTCTAGAATAGATAACATTTCAGCAAAATAATATTCAACACGAGATATATTCATTTCATCTAGTATTACTGTATATACATCATCTGTATATCCCGCAACATACATCTCTTTTAATACTTCTGTTTCATTAAATCTTTTAGTAAATTCATTAAAATATCCAAACAATTCTGTACGATCTCTCCATGAAGGTTGTACAGATGCTATACAAGAGTCGTGCTTTAAAAATTTACCCCAGGCATACGCTAAAGATGTTTTACCGGTACCAGATATACCTTGCAAAATAACTAATTTTGTTGATGCTAAAGCAGATATAAATAATCTAATCATATCGCTTGTATAATATAATCTTAATTGACTAGCAGCA
>CACZSX010000016.1 GCA_902783915.1 uncultured Erysipelotrichaceae bacterium
TTGCTGCTGGTAGTACAGCTGGAAGTGCTGCTGCTGGTGGTGAAACTGCTGCTGCAAGTAGTGCAGCTGCTTCAAGCAGTGGGACTGTTGCTAGTGGAACAACAACTGCAACTAGTTCCAGTGGAAGTACTACAGCGGCTGCTAATCAAGCTACAGTTCAATCTGCAGGAAATGGGCCAAAACCTTCAAGTGTGGGTAAAACTGGAAATGATTCACCAATGCATAGTTTGAATCATAATAATGATGGTGTAAGAAAAAGCAGTAATAGTCCTACTAAAAATATGCCTGAAAGTGAAAGAGAAATTAAGAAAGAAGCTCAAGAAGAAGCAAAAAAAACTAAAAAGGAAAACAAAAATCAAAGGAGAAGGCTTCCTGAAAGAAGTGAAAGAGAAGAAGATGAGAAAGAAGAAACATATGAAACAGGATATAATATGGATGGTGCATATGATTCTCTTACAAAAGGTAAGCCACTAAAAAAACTTGGATGTGGTATTGTATTGTTTTTTGCAATGCTATTACTTATTCCAACGATGTTTTTTAGTACAATATCAAATACATTTACTGCAAGTACATTTTTAAATTTTAGTTCTGAAGAGTCTGGTGGAATAATTGATTTTTTTGCAACTTTTTCTGAAAAATTTTCAAATGCTTTAAAATATCATTATTTTGCAACTAATAAGGATACATTCAATAAAAAGATTAATGATGTATATGAAAAAATGTATAATAATTATGGAATTCCAATTGACGTACCATTATTATTATCTACATTATTAACAGAGATGGATTCTTTAGTACCAGAAGTAGATGAAAATAATCAACCAGTTATAAATAAAGATACAATGCAAAAATTAGAATATGTAGAAGATCTAGCAAAAATGCAAATAGATGAAGGATATGATATATATTTGTGTTCTTCTAAAGAAGTTGATGGTAAGTCTGAATATTATAATATTTTATATACAGGTGAAGTTGATGATGCATCTATTATATCTGGTACATGTACTGCTTCAAATGTTGGTAAATACATAAGAAGTGCAAGTACTAAGATAGATTCTGAAAAATATTTTGAGAATTTAAAAGATAGTGTGATATTGACTTTATTGTATCCAAACTATGAGGGTTCTAAAGATTTGATTGTTAATAAGATAAAAACTCAATATGATATATATGAATTGATGTATATTAGTACATATGAAGAAGAGAATAATTTGCCTTCTGAATTACTATATGATAGTGAAATTAATATGCAAGCACCTCTTAGAGGTAAAATATACATAACTTCTCCTTTTGGTAATAGAGGGAATGTTTATAATAATGGTCAAATTATTGCCTCTGGTGGTCATAATGGTATAGATATGTATGCAGCAGACAAAAGTATATATGCTGCTGGTAATGGTACTGTATATAGAACGTATTATGAAAATACTGGTGGTAATATTGTTGAAATACTTCATACAACTTCAAGTGGTAAGAAGTATATAACTCAATATGCACATTTGAGTCAAATATTAGTTAGTAAAGATGTTGAAGTTAAAGCAGGAGAACTAATTGCTATAATGGGATGTTCTGGAAGTGCATGTAATGGTACACATTTACATTTTGGTGTAAAAAGTCTTGATGACAATGAATGGTATAATCCAATATCAATTGTAGAAAGAGAAATTAATTAGAAAAATAACTTTATTAATAAAATAATTTTTGTTATAATAACTTTGATTTGGGAAGTGATTGGATGAAATTAAAATTTAGGGCTGAGCCCAAAGATATTATATATTTTATATTATTTGTTATATTCTTATTTTATTTAATAGCAGTAGGCGTTGGAAATATAACAAATTTAGCAAAATCAGGAGAATTTATAGGATTTAATCCATTACCCGGATTATCTCCTGAAAATATTTTAGGAACCATATTATTCTTTTTAATATCATTAGGTGCAATTGTAATGTTAGTATCTTCATATTTTTTTGATACCGAAAAGGGATTTGGAATTGTCAAAGAAAAGAAGCAAAGTGGTGGATATTCTAAATGGGCTAAAGTAGAAGATATTAAGACAGCACCTGGTATTAAAGAAATAAACGAATCTGATAGATATTATGATGCGGGTGGTGTCCCAATATATTCAGAAAAGGGTAAAATATGGGTTGATGATGGTGAAAGCCATTCTCTTATAATAGGATCTACAGGTAGTGGTAAAACCTATTGTATAGTTAATCCAAGTGTTCATATATTAGCAAAACATGGTGAATCCATGGTTATTACAGATCCTAAAGGTGAAATATATGAAAAGAATGCTGAATTTTTGCGTTCAAGAGGATATAAAATTGTATTATTGAATTTTAGAAATCCACAAAGAGGAAATATGTGGAATCCATTATCATTACCATATAAACTTTATAAAGCAGGTAATTTTGATAAGTGTAATGAACTATTAAGAGATTTAGCAATAAATATATTACATGATGAAAAAACAGACGATCCATTCTGGCAAAATACATCTGCAGATTATTTTGTGGCACTTGCACAAGGATTATTCCAAGATGCAGAAGAAGAGGACATTAATATAAGTTCTATTATTAATATGCTTACAGTTGGTGAAGAAAAATATGGTGCTTCAACATATGCAAAAGAATATTTTAAAATGAAAGATAGTCGTAATCCAGCGTATATAAATGCTGCTGGTACAATAGATGCTCCTAATGATACAAAAGGAAGTATAATTTCAGTATTTAGGCAAAAGATAAATATATTTGCAATGGCAGAAAATTTATCAGAAATGTTATCAAAAAGTGACTTTGATATGATGGATATAGGTAGAGAAAAAACAGCAGTATTCTTAATTATTCAAGATGAAAAGAAAACATATCATGCACTTACTACAATATTTGTAAAACAATGTTACGAAAGTTTAATAGATGTTGCTCAAGAATCTGGTGGTAAATTAAAAGTAAGAACAAACTTTATACTTGATGAGTTTGCTAATATGCCGGAATTAAAAGATGTAACTACTATGATAACTGCAGCACGTTCTAGACAAATAAGATTTAATTTAATAATTCAAAACTTTGCACAATTAAATCAAGTTTATGGTAAAGAAAATGCAGAAACAATAAAAGGTAACTGTACTAATATGATTTATTTATTAAGTAGTGAACTTACTGCTCTTGAAGAAATAAGCAAATTATGTGGTGATGTAAAAGTAAAAGGTAAAGGAAAAGATAAACCTGATGAAACAAGACCACTTATTTCAGTAACTGATTTACAAAGATTGAAGTTTAAGGATGCTATTATAAAGAAGCAACGTTTAGATCCATTTAAAACTACTATTAAGGGCGTAGATGAATATGATTGGAATATTCCGGTATATGATAAATCTGGTTATCCTGAAAGGCAAAAGAATGCAATCAGTATATTTGATTTAAAGAAATATGTTAAGGATAAAAAAGCTAATGCAATAAATGATACTTTAGCATCTCCTTCTAATGTATTTAAACCAACTATGCCTATGCCACCAGTTCCTAACAGAAAACCAAGTACTTCTTACAATCCTTTTGATTTTTCTCAACCAACAAGTGCACCAAAAGTTAAAGATGAAGAATTTGATGTTGATGAACTTATAAAGAAAATAGATGCTAAGATAGCAGAACTTGAAAAAGAAGAGGAAGAAAACAAGAAAAAGGAATCTATGAAAAAAGGCGGTAGTTCTTCTCTTGTTTCTAATGTTGAATTAGAAAAGGAATTTAGTAAAGATACAAAAATTCCAAGTTATAATAACGATGATTTACAAAAGATAATAGAGCCTAGTCAAGACGATGTTGTTAAAGTTAATGAAAATATTGACAATATAATAAAGAAAATAGAAGATGAAGATGTATCAGATGATCAATTCTTTGATGACTTTTTCTTCGACGAATAACACTTACAGTGTTATTTTTTTTGCATAAAATATATTGGTGATAATATGGAAATTATTGATATTAGAGAAAACTTTGAATATAGGATTGGACATATACCAAATTCTATAAATATATCAAAAGATTTATTAGAAATTAATCCTGATAAATATATAAGTAAAAATAAAAAATATGTTTTGTATTGTGATAGGGGCATTATATCATCTGAATTATCAAAAAAATTAAATGCAATGGGATATAATACAAAATCATTAAAAGGTGGATACTATGGATTTTTAAAAAATAATACTAATTTATAATTACATTGTTGAAAATGATTCTAAGTTTATTGTATAATAATATAAGATAGGAGAATGTATATGAAAAGGAAAGGGTTTACTTTAGTAGAATTAATAGCAGTAATAGCAATATTAGCAATTATATTATTAATATCAATGCCTAATTTAATAGGAAGCATAAAAAGTAATAAAGATGATGCTTCAAATGTAGTAGAAAATATGGTAATAAGTGCGGGTAGAAGTTATGTGTTAGATCACGGATTATCACATCCCACATTGGTACCAATAGAAAATTTATGTGGTGAATATATAACATGCCCAATTATAGATGCCGATGGGGATGAAGTATCTGGGTACATATCAGTAGACAACAATAATGTCTATAGGATAGCTAATAGTACAATAACTAGATTGATAGTTAATTTAAATGGTGGTACTACTAGTCAAGTATTTAGTGACAATTACAACATTTGGGAGAAAGTAACATTAGTAGAACCTACAAAAACTGGATTTAATTTTGATAGTTGGAGAGTTATAAGAGGAACTGGTAAAGTTGAAAATAATGTTGTAACAGTAGGAGATAGTGAGACAGAAATATATGCTTTATGGGTTGGATGGCCAACACTAACAGTAAATTTAGATGGTGGAAATACAACTCAAACTTTTGAGAGTACATATAGTACAGGACGCACTATACAACTTGTAGTTCCTACAAAACCAGGTTATGCATTTACTGGATGGCAGTTAGTAAGTGGTGATAGTATATTAAGTGGAAACAGCATAACATTTGGTGCTACAGATACAACAATTAAAGCACTATGGGGAGCGTGTGGAGCAGGAACATATTTAAGTGGTAATTCATGTAAACCATGTGCTACCGGAACATATTCACAAGGATCAGCAAATGGAAGCTGTACACCTTGCGTAGCAGGAACAATTCCAACTAATGATAATACGGGATGTATAGCATGTCCAAATGGACAAACAAATGTAGGAGGAGAAACAACATGTGCTAACTGTAGTAACGCAACAGGAGCTAGTTCATGGGAAACACCATCATGGGATAGTAATAATAATACTGTAAGTAATTCATGTAAAGTAAGTACATGTGCGGCAGGATACTATTTGAACGGAACAATTTGTTCAATGTGTACAGGAGCAAATACAACAACAGACGAAAATACATCAACAAGTTGTACTACAGCATGTACAAATAGTACAGGAATACATACATGGAGTACTACAGCAACATGTACAGCAGCAAA
>CACZSX010000017.1 GCA_902783915.1 uncultured Erysipelotrichaceae bacterium
ATATGCAAGAGATTATATGATAGATAAAGGATTTACTTATGCTATTCCACCATTTATGATTCATAGTGATGTAGTAACTGGTGTTATGTCATTTCCTGAAATGGAAGCTATGATGTATAAAATAGAAAATGAAGATTTGTACTTAATAGGTACATCTGAACATTCGATGATTGGTAAATTTAAAGATCAGATTATACAAAAAGAAGAACTACCTATTAGGATGACATCATATAGTCCATGCTTTAGAAAAGAAGGTGGTTCTCATGGCCTTGAGGAAAGAGGATTATACAGAGTTCATCAATTTGAAAAACAAGAAATGATAGTTTTATGTGAACCAGAAGATTCAATGAAGTATTATGAAGATATGTGGAATTATACTGTAGAAGTATTTAGAAATATGGATATTCCTGTAAGACAATTGGAATGTTGCAGCGGTGATTTAGCAGATTTAAAAGTTAAATCTTGTGATATAGAAGCTTGGAGTCCAAGACAACAAAAGTATTTTGAAGTTGGTTCATGTTCAAATTTAGGAGACGCTCAAGCAAGAAGACTTGGAATTAGAGTTAAAGGTGAGAATGGTAATTACTATTTACATACTCTTAATAATACAGTTCTTGCTTCACCAAGAGGTTTAATAGCATTGATAGAGAATAATTATAATGAAGATGGAAGTATTAATATTCCAAAAGTGTTACAACCTTATATGGGTGGTAAAAAGATAATTAAATAGAACAACGATGTTGTTCTTTTTTATATGTTTAATGCAAACATATGTTTACAGCAATTATTATAAATGATATAATATAAATATGTTATAATTAATATGAGGTGGTACTATGTATGCATATATAATTGGAATAGTAAGTGAGATAGAACCTAGTTATGTAGTAATAGATAATAATGGTATTGGGTATAAAGTATTTGTAGCAAATCCATTTTATTATAAAGAAAATGAAAATTATAAAATATATTTATATAATCATATTAGAGAAGATGAAAATTCTTTATATGGATTTAAAGATATAGAAGAGAGGGATTTATTCTTAAAATTAATTGAAGTAAAAGGATTAGGTCCTAAAATGGCACTACCAATGCTTGCAACAGGGAGCATTAGTGGAATAATAGATGCAATAAATAGAGAAAATATTCTTTATTTAAAGAAGTTTCCTAAGATAGGAGATAAAGTGGCAAAACAAATTATATTAGATTTAAAGGGTAAAGTACATACTGATAAAGAAGTAGAAATTGAATCTAATGATGATGTGGTACTTGCTTTACAAGCTCTTGGTTATAAAAATTCAGATATAACTAAGGTATTACCTAAACTTACAAGTAATAGTGTAGAAGATAAAATAAAAGAAGCATTAAAATTATTACTAAAATAGGAGGCATTATGGAAAGTGTTTTAACTAATAGAGTATTAGATGAGGATACATTTGAAACTTCTATAAGACCAGATTCTATTGATGAATATATTGGACAAACTGAAGTAAAAGAAAACTTAAAAGTATTTATAGAAGCTGCTAAGATGAGAGATGAAACTCTAGATCATGTTTTGTTATATGGTCCTCCCGGACTTGGTAAAACAACTCTTGCATTTATAATTGCAAATGAGCTTGGTAAGAATATTAAAACTGCTAGTGGTCCTTCTATTGAAAAGAGCGGAGATTTAGCTGCAATACTTTCAACTCTTGAACCAGGTGATGTATTATTTATTGATGAAATACACAGGATGCCTAGATTTATAGAAGAGATATTATATCCTGCAATGGAGGATTTTACATTAGATATAATTGTTGGTAGTGATGGAAATAGTAGAAATATTAAAATAGATTTGCCTCCATTTACTTTAGTAGGAGCTACTACTAGGGTTGGAGATTTATCTAGTCCACTTCGTGATAGATTTGGGATAGTTTCTAAATTAAGATATTATACAGTAGAAGAATTGCAAGAAATAATAAAAAGAACTAGTAGGGTATTAGATGTTACTATAGATGAAGATGCATCTTTAGAACTTGCTAAAAGAAGTAGAGGAACGCCAAGAATTGCCAATAGGTTATTTAAAAGAACAAGAGATTTTGCTCTTGTAAAAGGTAATGGAAGTATAGATTTAGAAATAACTAAACACGCACTTGATAAATTGGGTGTAGATGAAATGGGATTAGATGAAGTAGATATTTCATTATTAAAGGCAATTATATATAAATTTAATGGTGGACCAGTAGGAGTAGATGCATTATCTGCATCAATTGGTGAAGAAGTATCAACTATAGAAGATGTTTATGAACCATATCTGCTTCAAATGGGATTTTTAAAAAGAACTAGTAGAGGTAGAATGGTTACAAAAGAAGCATATGATCATTTGAAAATAGATCATCAAGAGGAGTTAATATAATGCGTACAGATGATTTTGATTATTATTTGCCAGAAGAATTAATTGCCCAAACACCATTAGAAAAAAGAGATGAATCAAGATTATTAATTCTAGATAAAAATACTGGTAATATAGAACACAAACATTTTTATGACATAATAGATTATTTAAATAAAGATGATGTATTAGTAATAAATGATTCAAAAGTAATACCAGCTAGAATTATTGGTATTAAAGAAGAAACAGGAGCAGTAATAGAAATATTAATGCTTAAAAATAAAGTAGATGATGAATGGGAATGTTTATGTAAACCTGCAAAAAGAGTAAGTGTAGGTACAACTATTAAATTTAGTAATAGATTAAGTGCTATATGTATAGATGTAAAAGATGAAGGAATTAGATATTTTAAATTTATATATAATGGAATATTAATGGAAATATTAGATGAATTAGGTGAAATGCCTCTTCCTCCATATATTCATGAAAAGTTGAAAGATAAAGATAGATACCAAACTGTATATGCAAAAAATATTGGAAGTGCAGCTGCACCTACGGCAGGGCTTCATTTTACAAATGAATTATTAGATAAAATTAAAGAAAAAGGTATAAAAGTAGTAAGCATAACATTACATGTTGGATTAGGTACTTTTAGACCAGTTAATGTAGAAGACGTAACTAAGCATAAAATGCATAGTGAGTTTTATTCTATGAGTAAAGAAGTAGCAGAAGTATTAAATAATGCTAAAACAAATGGTAATAAAATAATAAGTGTAGGTACTACTTCAACAAGAACATTAGAAACTATATATACAAAATATAATACATTTACTGAATGTTCTGGATATACAGATATATTTATATATCCTGGATATAAATTTAAAGCAATAAATTCACTTATTACTAATTTTCATTTACCTAAATCAACATTAATTATGTTAGTAAGTGCATTAGCAGGTAAAGAAAATATTATGAATGCATATAAAATAGCAGTAGAAAATAAATATAGGTTTTTCTCTTTTGGAGATGCAATGTTTATAAAGGAGTAAATATGGACATATATACGTTAATTAAAA
>CACZSX010000018.1 GCA_902783915.1 uncultured Erysipelotrichaceae bacterium
AAGTAATTACTTCTTGATGCTGACATACTCCATGTACCTTCTTTTGGTATTAAAGATTGTAAGGTAGTATACTCACCATCTGAAGTACTTACATAGAATACTGGTGTATAGAAATTAGTAAATGTAAATCCTTCATTATATAACTTATATAAAGTTGGTGTAAGATTTTCATCTATTGCCATTGGCGAGAATGCTTCTGCGACAATTACAATTAAATTTTTATCTTTAAACATTCCTGTATATTCATTTTCTTTAGTAGGTGTAACATTTTTAAAATATTCATGCATACTTTTAATTTTTGAATTTGTTTCATTTTCAATTAAAGTATCAAAATCTATATCCATTACATGATATTTTACTTCTTTTATAGTTGGTTCTTCCTTTTGCTCAATAGGTTCTACATCTATTTTTTCATCAAATCCAAATATAGTTCTATGTAGATCTAACCTCATTTCTGTATATATGCCAAAGTCTTTAACGGTTAGTTTTGGCACATGTGAATTATAATATAAACTATATGATGAATAGGTTTTATCTTTATCAGACATACTTAATAATAGTGTAAATATTACATATAATTCAATTGCTATTATTATTAGTAATATATAAAATTTATAACTTTTTCTTTCAAAATCTAAATGTTTAAATAATATAAAGAATGCTATAAGTGGAATAAACATTACAATTACTGGAATTATATTATGAAATATCACTCCTATTATTGAATCTGCAAATTCAAATACTTGAGCGCCGTGAAATAAAGAATATATAGAGAATATGGCGTCATAGTATTTAAAATATATAAATTGTGATTCTATTAGTAATGTTAAAAATATAGTTATTAATATTGTAACAATTTTATTAATTGTTTTTGGAAATATAGTTTCAATCATGGTTAATAATATAGCAAGTATTAAGTCCATAATTATAATATATATTGTTGAAACTTCAAATATATTTTTAAATACAAATACTTTAAAGAATAATTCCATAAATATTATTGATAACGAATTAAATAATAATAATTTGTTTTTCATATTATCACTCCCTTTTTAATAATAACAAAAATATTATATTTATACAATGTATATAAAACTATATAACTAAATATATTATATTATGAATAAATATTATGGTTTAATAATTAGTTTTATAGCTGGTATATCTACTTTAATAGGATATTTTTCTATATATATAAGAGGTAATAAAGAAAAAGTAATATCCTATTCATTATCTTTTTCTGGCGGAGTAATGATTACATTATCATTAATAGATTTAATACCTTCTAGTATTAAAGATTTAAGTATGAATAATTCATTGGTTAAATCTATACTTATATGTATTATATATTTTTTGATTGGATTTATATTGTGTATTATTATAGAAAAACAGTTTAAAAAATTAAATAATTTATATAGAACAGGAATATTATCTATGATTGGTATAATATTACATAATATACCAGAAGGAATAGCAACGTATGTTTTAAGTACAATTAATTTAAAATTAGGTATTATGCTTGCTATAGCAATAATATTACATAATATACCAGAAGGTATATGTATTGCTATTCCTATATATTATTCTACTAATAATAAAAATAAAACATTTTTATATACTTTTATATCAGGTATTAGTGAATTTATAGGCGCTATTTTATCTATGCTTATACTATATAAATATATAAATAATATTATGATAGGCATATTATTTTCTATAATTGCAGGTATTATGATTTATATTGGTTATTATGAATTAATTAAAACATCAAAGAAATATAATCTAGAATATTCAAAATTTTATTCTTTATTTGGAAGTATATTTATCTTAATAGTAGAAATAATACTAAAAATGTAACTTTTCTTCTTGAAAAAAGATTGCATAAGTGATAAACTTAATTTATAAAGGTAGGAGAGGAGAAAATTATGGACAATAATCAAAACAATATGGTACAAAATGATTATTATAATAATGATTCATACTATTCTAATAATAATTATAATGATAACTACAATAATACCTCTTATACTCAAGAAAAAAAGAGTAATGGTTTATGGTGGAAAATATTATTATTAATTATATTAATAGTTATAATAATTCTTTTGTTACTAAAATTTTGTGGATCAGGTTCAGGTAAATCAGCAGATGAAAAATATGCTGAATTTAGCAAACGTATTTGTGATGCTGCAAAAACGCACATTGGTAATAATCCATCACTAATGGGTACAGCAGAACCGGGCAAGTCAGTTGTAATTAAATTAAGAACACTTGCTGATGCTAACTTGATCAGTGCACAATTAGAAAATCCATATTATGATGGAAATTTATTTAAGAAAGGAACTCAAGATAAGTATTATCCATTAAATAATAGCGTAAGAGTTATGGTTGCTAGTGATGGAAGTTATTATTGTGAATTAGTAGATAATTCTAAAGATGTAACTCCACCAGAATTAAGACTTAATGGTGATGCAGAAATTACTATGACAGTTGGAACTGATTTTGAAGATCCAGGTTATAGTGCAACAGATGATTTTGATGGTGATATCACTGATAAAGTCGTAAGAAGTGGTAGCGTAGATAACTCAAAAGCTGGTACATATACACTTACTTATACAGTACAAGATAGTGCTGGTAATACTACATCTAAAACTAGAACTATAATATTTACTGATTATAGTAGTTCAAGTATTACTTTAGGTAGTATCTTAGATGGTGTAACTCCAATGATTAAATTAAGAGGAGCAAACCCATATTGTATGGTAAAAGGTACTCAATATGTAGAACCAGGTGCTATGGCTACAGATAATGTAGATGGTAATATAACAGATAGAATAGCTGTTACAAACAAAGTAACAGGTAATATAATGGGTACATTTAGACTTGTATATACAGTAGAAGATTCATCTGGAAATAAAGCTATTGCATATAGAGCAGTAATAGTTACTACTGAATGCCCAGAGCAAGTTCAACCTAGTGGCGGTGATTCTGTAGTAGGTGTAAATAATGCACCAGTAATTACATTAGTAGGTAAGAACTCAGTAACAATTGCTAAAGGATCTGAATATATTGACTTAGGAGCAACAGCTTATGATAAAGAAGATGGTGATATAACTAGTCAAATAACAACAGATGATACACAAGTAAATGTTAATGCTGCTGGTATATATAAAGTAATATATAGAGTAACAGATAGTGGAGGTAAAACTGCTACTAAATCTAGAATTGTTACTGTAAAAGATAACTCAATAGTAGGTAATCCACAAGTAAGATTTACTGAAAACAAAGAAAATATAACAGTTAGAGTTAATGAAGGCAGTGATATCTTATTAACTCCACCAAAAGCAGTAAATGAAAATGGTGTTCAAGTAGCTGTTACTAAAAAGATAGAAGACTATACTACTAAACAAGCAGTAAGTGCTATAGATTGGAATAAAGTCGGTAAATATAGAGTTATATATACTGCTATCCATGGTAATGGTACATTAAAGCAAACAAAGACAATTGTTGTTACTATAATTGAAGGTAAGCCTGAAATAATCGGCGATGCTATTGAAATGACTTTGAGGAAAGAAAACTGTGATATAAGTGAAGCAGATTTAATAAGAGGCGGAATAAAGTTTACTTCATTAAGTAATTTAACACCAATAGTTACACTCGTAGGACATGAAAGCAAGGCTTGTATTGTTGGCACTTATATTATAGAAGCAACTGCAACTACAGGTGGAATATCTGTCTCTAAAAATATAACAGTCAAAGTTGTTGATAAAGGAAGCCAAAATGTTCCTGCTATAAGACCTAATAAAGTGATTATTACTAGCAATAGTGCAAATCCTGCAAATGTATATAATACAGATGGTAAATGGGTAGGTGGAACAATAACAGGCATTAATTTAACATTTATTTCAACGCCAATAGAAGGCTTTGAAATATCACATTTTGAATATTCTAAAACATGTAATATTGTGGATGGCAGAGTGCCTACAACTTCAACATCAACAGGTTCATTAACGTGGACAGAGGAAGGTAAAAATGTTGTATGTATAAGGGCAGTAAATAAAGAAGGAGTTGCTGGTGATTGGTCAGACCCAGTATACTTATATTTAGATAAAACAGGGCCAAAAGCTAAATTTACACATACATGGAAGGATGGAGTATCTGATTGGCATAATACATCTACATTAACATTAACATATAATGCAACAGATGAAGGTTCTGGATTAGATCACTTCGAATATACATATGATGATGTTAAAGCTAAAAAAGCCGAAAATATAACTACATATAATGATGCAAATGGTTCATTAACTGTTAAAGAAAATACAGAACCAAATAGAACTCAATTATATGTATACGTAAGAGCAGTAGATAAAGCTGGCAATAAAGGAGAATGGACTTTAAAACCTGCTTATGCAAATATGGATACTGTAAAACCAGAAGCTCCTAGTGTGACAGTAAAAGGAAATAATACAGCACTAGTTGAATTAACAGCTAGAGCTAAAGATAAAACTTCTATAAGACCTAGTGGTATTGGTAAATTCGTGTATACATTAAATAATGGTGATGATCTATCAGTAACTGCTAGAGCATTAAGAAGTACTACTTGTGATCCATTGACTCAAGTATGTCCAAATGGTTTGGTTTCTGTATCAGAATGTGTTAATTCAGGAAGACCAGGAGTAGCAGGTAAAGATTATACTCAAGTAGAAGATGCTTGTGAAAGAGCTTCTGATTATAAAGGCATAATAACAATGCCAACAAATACAACAGGGGCAAATGTTAATTATGATGTAAGAGTATGGACTGTAGATAGAGCTGGAAATAGAAGTGATGGTTATGCTAACCAAACAGTTACAGTAACACCTTCTAAGAAACCAGTAACAGCAGTAGAAATATATAATGGTGATGATAAAATTGCTGATAAAGCATCATGTTCAAATAAAACACTATATGTTGGTAATCACTTAACATTAAAAGCAGTATTAACTCCAACAGATGCAGATAATGCAAATATAACTTGGACTATTGAAGGTATAGATGTACTTAGAGAATATGCAAAATGTATAAATGCTGATACTGCTCAAGCAAGTGATTGCGATCAATTCAATGCAACTTTAAGAGAAGCAGGAACAGGAACAATAACTGTTAGTGCAGGTGGTAAAACATCTTCATGTGTATTAACAGTTAAGAAAGGTTCTGTAACATGCCCAGCAGGTCAATATCTACCTAAAGGCAAAGATAAATGTGAAGAATGCTTGGCAGGAAATTATTGTAAAGGTGGTACTTATCCAATAGATGATATTGATCAAGGTATCACTAAGTGCCCAGCAGGTCAATATCAAGACAAAACAGGACAAGCAAGTTGCATAAATTGCCCAGCAGGTAAATATAGTAATGAGGGTGCAACATCATGCACAGTATGTCCAGCAGGAAGATATAGTAGTAGTGAAGGTTCTAAAACTTGTACAAAATGTCCAGCAGGTAAATATCAAAATCAAACGGGACAAACAAGTTGTATAAGTTGCCCAACAGGTAAATGGAGTGCAGAAGGCGCAACATCATGTTATACTCCTGGAAGCGGAACAAATTGTGATGGCAAAATAGCTAATTGTACTGATTATAATAAAGCAGATTGTAGCTGTAAAGCATGTATTACTAACTATGTTGTGAAAGATGGTAAGTGTGTACACGCTTGCGATACAGATGCAGTATATAAATATAAATCAAATGCAGAAGCAGTTGCCGCTGCTAATTGCTCTAATGGAGCAAATGCACCTGCTCTTAAATCTGTTAGTGGTACAACATGTTGGAAGAAAGCAGAATGTAAACCTTCAGGAGGTTCTAGTGCTTTATGTCCAACAGGATATAATTATAATTCATATGGAACTGCCCAAGATGCATCGGCCGGTATTTGTGGAAGTGCAAGTTATAATCCACCAACAAGATATACTGGTTGGGATAATGATCCAAATAAAACAGCAGCAGATAGATTAAAATGTTGGAAAGTAAATTGTGTAAAAGCAGATTGTTATTGTGGTAGTTGTAATTCTAATGGTAATTGGATAGTTAATTCACTTGGCCAATTTACACAAAAAGAATGCTCTGCAAAATCTTGCGCTAGTGGAGCAACAAAACAATGGTTAACAAAGCCTTCGGTTCCAGCTACTTGTACTAATAATACAAAAACCTGCGCACCAGGCCAATACTTAAATAATGGTGGATGCTTGAAGTGCCCAGCAAATTATTGGTGTCCGGGAGGTACATTTAATTTGAGCCTTCAAAAAGTTCAAGGTTTAAATGAATGCCCAAAAGACAAAAAAAATAGTGGTGGATTTGCTAACAGTTATGGATGCTCATCATTTGACTGTATTGGTGGAGAAAAGAAAAATCATATGTGCGTATGCCCAACAGGTAAAAAATTAAATGGATCAGCTTGTGTTAGCTGTGGTGTAGCTAATGCAACAGCATATTCAAGCGGATGTACACCAAGTGCATGTAAAGCAGGTTATAAAGTTAGTGGTAGTTCATGTGTAGCATGTAATGTAGCTAATGCAACGTCATATGAAAGTGGTAGTTGTACACCAAAAACATGTAAAACAGGTTATAAAGTTAGTGGTAATTCATGTGTAGCATGTAATGTAGCTAATGCAACGTCATATGAAAGTGGTAGTTGTACACCAAAAACATGTAAAGCATATTATAGAGTTAGTGGAACTTCATGTGTATGTAATGCATTTAGTAATTTAACTACTTGTAAAAATAGTACAGCAAGTGGATATTATAATTGTACAACTGTTGGTACTAGTTGTTATACTAGGGGAAATTATGTTAAGACAAGTTCTTCATCTGGAAGTAGTTCTAGTAGCTCAACTAAACCAAGCAAACCATCTGGTGGTTGCTTCTTAGCAGGTACTAAAGTAGTAACTAAAGATGGATATAAAGATATAGATAAGATTGAAGTTGGAGATATAGTATTAACATATAATACAGAGACTAATAAGCAAGAATATAATAAGGTTGTTAATGCATTTGTATTTGAAGGAATTAAACAAGATTTATACACATTAACTATAAATGGAAAAGATATTAAAGTGACTGAAGGTCATAGATTCTATGTTAAAACAAGTGATGGTTATGAATATATTCCTGCAAAAGAATTAAAAGTTGGTCATATAGTATTACTTGCTAATAATGAATACCACACAATTGATAATATTAGTCATATAACTCAAAATAATGTGGTTTATAATATGGAAGTTGAAAACAATCACAACTATTATGTTGGTGATAGCGGAATATTAGTACATAATGTTGCGGTTAACCAA
>CACZSX010000019.1 GCA_902783915.1 uncultured Erysipelotrichaceae bacterium
AGTAATGAAAATATATATTTAATATTTGGTAAAGAAAGTACAGGAATACCTAAGGAAATATTAAAAGATGATCTGGATCATTGTATGAGAATACCTATGACTGATAAAGTAAGAGCATTAAATGTATCTAATTCTGTAGCAATAATGGTATATGAAGTATTAAGACAACAAGATTTTAATGATTTACTTAGAACAGAACCATTTAAGGGGGAAGATTATTTAGAAAACTAGTTTGACAAATAAATATAAATACATATAATACATTTTGGTGATGTTATGAAATTACAAAAAATTAATAAATATGTTGCTGCTATTATGGCATCTTTTGTATTAGTATCAACTACTGCATGTTCTACTAATGATGATGAAATAGTAGTTGAAGATGCATATTATGAACAAGTAGTAGAACCTGTTACTCATAGTTTTAGGATTCCAGATTATGAAGAAATACAAAATGCAATTGATAATTATGAGAATTTAGATACAACAAGTTATGTCTCTAATATGTACAAAGTTTTGGAATTTGCTGATAAAGATCAATATTATAGAGTTATGGTAGTTGGTGCAAGAGTTGATTATATAACGATGGATGGAAAAGTTATAGGTAATAAATATACAGTATTTGATATATTTACAAAAGAGGATTTATTATGTACTACTAATTTAGATACTTTTGAAGATATAGAATTTTTAAGTGAATTTATAAGAGATTCAAGAGTTCTTTCTTATAGTTCTATTGATAAACTAGGTGATATTGCAAGAAATATGGGTGCACCTGATGAATATATAAAAAATGTTATGCAACATACTAAACAAATGAGTGATATGGATGCTGCAATTATGTATATTTCTTTGATTCCAGCTAGTACTAGAGTCAATATAAATGAATTTGAATATGGCCAAATTAAAAAGATAGGATAGTTTGTAAAAGTACTTTACTATCTTTTTTTTTTATATTATAATATATAAGTATAATAGGTAAAATAAGGAGAGATAAAAATGGGTAATTTAGGTTTTAAATTAAAAAAATTTTTACAAAACAAGAATACAGTTACATTAATTGGTACTATTTTAATTCTTGTTATTTTGTATTTTGGATATCAATGGCAAATTAAAAGAGCTATAACTCCTGTCAAGGTTCCATATGCAAAAGTTACAATTCAACCAAGAACTAGGATAACAGAAGATATGGTGGATTATGTTGATGTTTTGCCAAGTATGATTAATTCGGGCACTTTAAAAAATGTACAAAATATTGTTGGTAAATGGTCAAATTATAATACTTTAATACCAGCAGGTAGTTTGTTTTATAAGCAAACAATAGTATCAGCAGATGAACTTCCTGATGCAGCATTAGTAAATATTCCAAGTGGTTGGAAGCCATTTAATTTAAGTGTTACTACTGCTAGTACATATGGTAATTCTATATTTCCAGGTAACTATATAGATTTATATTTAAAGGCATTAGATGCTGATGGAAAACCAATAGTAGGTCAATTAATAGAAAATGTTAAAGTTCTTGCAGTTAAAGATAAAAATGGAAGACATGTATTTGAAAATAGTGAAGAGGAAAGAACTCCTGCTATATTGATATTTGCTGTTCCAGCAGATACACATCTTTTATTAAGACAAGTAATGGCACTAAGTAATGTAAGAGAAATATCTACTGAATTAATACCAGTACCAAGTACTGAATCTTATAGTGATGAACCAGGGACTATAAGAGTTACTAGTGCAGCATTAAAAGCATTTATTGAACTTAATGTTGGTAATATACCAGAAGATCAATTACCAAATGTAGAAAATAATAATATAGAACAATAGTTATGGTATAGAAAGGGGTATTTTTATATGGATACAATGTTTAGTAATGTTGATTTTGGACCATTACAAAAGTATTTAGATGATGATGACGTAACAGACGTATCATATAGTAATAACGGACAATTATGGTTAAAATCATTGTCTAAAGGTATATATAAGCCTGAAGTTCAAGATGTAAATAATGCGGTAATAGAGAAATTGGCATTTCAATGCGCTAATATGATGGGTAAAACTTTTAATATGGCACATCCTTTTCTTGATGCAGAAAGTGCAGAATTACGTCTTAATTTCGTACATGACTCAATTGCTAAAAATGGAATTGCTTTATTGATGAGAAAAACTCCAGCAAAAATAAGATTAAAGAAGGAAAAAATATTAGAAGAAAAATATATTACTGAGACAATACATGACTTTTTGTTAAAATGTGTTGAGGGGCATTGTAACATAATAATAAGTGGTGAAACTGGCAGTGGTAAAACAGAGTTTTTAAAATATTTAGCTTCTCATACTAAAGAAAATGAAAAATTAATTACAATAGAAGATACTTTGGAACTTCACTTGGATAAAATATTTCCACATAGGGATATTGTAGCAATGAAGACAAATAATATTGCATCATATTCAGATGTACTTGTTACATGTATGAGGCAGAACCCAAAATGGATTTTATTATCAGAAGTACGTAGTGCAGAAGCTGTTATGGCAGTTCGTAACTCTATATCTTCTGGTCACTATATATTATCCACAATACATGCTGATAAGGCTGAATCTATTCCAAATCGTATGTATAGTTTGCTAGAGACTAATCTAGATATAGATCAATTCTTAAAATCTATATATAGATATGTTCAAATAGGTGTTCATATAAGAGGATATCAAGATATTAAAACTCAAAGATTTGTACGTGAAGTATGTGAAGTATGTGAATTTTATGTTAATGAAAATAATGAAGCTAAAAGTAATGTAATATATAGAAAAACGCCGGGTGGACAAGTTTATATGAAAAATCCTTCTAAATATTTAATTGATTACTTGGCTGCGCAAGGTGTTGTTATTGCACCGGATATAATTGTAAAGGATAATGATAAATTACCTGAAAAAGCGGTAAGCAGTGATGTAGTTACTCCTGTAGTAAAACCTACAGGAGTTCCAACACAAACTGTTGAAAAGGTTAGCACACCAGTAGAATCTAAACCTACGGTTATTCCTGCCGAAAAAGCAGTTAGTGATGTGGTTACTCATACTGTAGTTGCACCTGCAAATCCATATGCAAATCCTACAGTTATTCAACCAAATAGTACTATTCCTCAAGCGAATGTAGTGCAAAAACCAATTGCAACTGTTAATACAACAGTAAGTGCTCCTGTTGTAAATAGCTCTTCTGAAAAATTAAATTTATAGAAAGAGGGTGTTTAATACTATGGAATTTTTATTAGTTGTAGTAATTGCTATATTCATAGCTTTATATAGAATGAATACAGGTACAATTACTTATAAGTTCATAGTAGACAAAGTTGGAGATGCTTATGATAAGTTTGCTCCATATTCTTTTAAGAAAACAAGAGAAAAAGTAAAAGAACTTGGTATGGAATATTCTGCAAAACAATATACAACACAAGTTGCATTGTTTGCTGGTGGTGCCTTTGCTATTTCTTACTTATATTTTTATAGTATCATTATAAGTGCTGTATATGCAGTAGGTGCTGTTCTTGTTATACCATACTTATCATATTTAAGATGTAAGAGAATATATAGTGAATTTATATTTGAACAAATTCAAGTATATGCTACTAATACAATAATGGAATTTGCTGTAACACAATCTTTTGTTAAGTCATTGGAAGGCGTTTATGCATCTGGAGTATTAGAAGATCCAGTTTTAAGCGATGTAAAACAAATGATAGATATGTCATATACCAATGGTTCAATTAAAGAATCAATTGATTTTATGAATGCTAAGTATGATTATCACATAGTTAGAAATATGCATCAATTGTTCTTACAAATTACTCTAGAAGGTTCATTAGATGCTTCTGATACATTAGATGCTATGTTAACAGATATAGATGCTCTTGTTGAAGGAGTATATAGAGATAGAATAGATAGGGCAACATTCCATAAATCGTTTTTACAATATGGTATATTGCTATATTTACTTGTTATGTTAATCCAATATTTAATAGGTAATGACTCATATTTAAAATTACTTGATGATGTACTAATTAGAATAGTACTTCATGCAATAATACTTGTTAATAGTTATTTCTTATTAAGTGGAGAAAAATATTATAATGAGAATGTGGGGGCTGAATAATGGAAATACTATTAGTAGGTGTCATTTTGTTATATATTTTACAAAAGAATAAGAAAATTGATACTGGTAAATTTATTAAAGATAATGGGAATTGGATAAAGAGGTTTAAAGAAAGCGATTATGACTTTCTTGTAAGAAGTAAATATGGTGAAGATGTTGATCCTGATGCTCTTTTTGAAAAGAGAATTCAAAATGCATTTATTGTTACAGTAGTAGTAATATTTATATTTTTAACTCAATTATCATTTATAAATGTAATAGCAGCTTTAGTTGTTGGATATATTGTTTATAAATCGGGTTATAGTAGTTTGAAAAGTTTCTATAAGGCACATTTGCATGAAATTAATTTACAATTACCATATTTTTTAAAAAATATGGAAGTTTTAGCGCAACACTATACAATTCCAGTATCTTTAGCAAAAAGTATAGAAACATCACCAGAAGTATTTAAAGCGGGATTGCGTAAAATGGTTGCAAGAATAAATGATGGTGATTCAACAGTTGAACCATATATGGACTTTGCAAAAGAATATCCAGTTAATGATTCAATGAGAATGATGAGATTATTGTATAGATTAGGTCTTGGATCTCAAGAAAACAAACATGAACAATTAGTTATGTTTTCAAGAAGTGTATCTGCTTTACAAAATAAAGCCAGAGAAATAAGATATAAGGAAAGACTTAATAAAATGGAAAATAAGACAATGATTATGCTTGGCGCTGTTGGTGGTGGAACAATGATTTTATTGTTGTTTGCGATGTTACAACAGTTCTAGTAAAAAAAGTGTAAAGACAAATTGATAAAAAAATAATTGTGTTATATAATCAAGTTATAAAATAAAGGAGGGATATGAATGAAAGCAGCTACTGGTGAATTAAATTTAACACTTATTACTGTTGTTGCTATTGGTGCACTTCTAGCTTTATTTACTACAGTTCTTTGGCCTGCAATTAAAACAAGAATAACTAATAGTAGTAATGAAATATCTGATGTTGATATAAGTATGAATTATAATGATGTTGAATTTACAAAATATGTAGAAACAGAATTATTTTAATAATAAGAAGGTGATAGAATGAGGGAGGCAATTGGTGGAACATTATTAATACAATTAGTTATGTTTTTTATAGTTATTTATGTAGCTTTTTTAGCAATTGCTATCAATTATTCCATCACATTTCGTGTAAAAAATCAAATTATTACATTAATAGAGGAATATGAAGGATATGAAAATGCTCAACCATATGTAGAAGAATATATATCAAAAGTAGGTTATTATAAATCTAATGGTAGTTTTTCAATATCTAGAGAGAATTGCACTAACAAAACTAGCAGTGGTTATTGTATTGAAGAATTAAATTCTACTAGAGGAAAGTATTATAAAGTTACTACATATGTATCTTTTGATTTTCCAATAATTGGAAGACTTACTAATTTCCCAGTTTCTGGTGAAACAAGAGTAATACATAGTTTTTAATAATGGAGGTATAGTATGAATGTAATAGTTTCAAATAAAGCTGATGAAATTTTATCTTCATTAAATATTGATGTAATAAAAAAAGTCCAAGGTGAGTTTTCTGCAGAAGAAATTGTTTCAATGTTTGAAAACTTCTTTTATGAAAAATTAATTCTCGATATAACTGCTATAAAAGATTATTCAGAATTAAAAAATATTCAAAATTTATCAATTAATTTAGATGCGAATAAATTAATTATTTTATTAGATGGAACTTCTATTACATCTTCTAGTGAGTATATCTCTGGATTGATTTCTATGGGGATATATAATTTTACAAAAAATAGAGATGGAATTATGTATTTAATTTCTCATCCAAATTCATATAAAGATGTTGCATCTTTGCAAAGTTTAGATGATAAACCAGATACTATAATTAGATCTGATAATGTGGGATCAAGAGTTATAGGATTTAGGAATTTGACTGAACATGCTGGAAGTACAACTCTTATATATATGATTATGAAGAGATTAGAAAAAAATTATAAAGTAAGTGCAATAGAAGTTGATAAAAACGATTTTATTTTCTTTAATGATAAAAAAATGATATCATGTTCAAGTGATGATTTGGGCAAGGAATTGCTTAGATTGAGCTCAGATACAGATATTGTTTTGATTGATTTAAACAATTCTAATCAAAATAGAGCTTGTAATGAAGTTATTTACTTAATTGAACCATCAATTATAAAAGTAAATAAATTAGTTGTAAAAAATAGGGAAATACTTAAAACTTTAGATGGGAAAAAAGTAATATTGAATAAATGTTTATTAACTCCTAAAGATATTAGTGAATTTGAGATGGAAGCGGGTATAAAGACTTTTTACGCTATTCCGCCTGTAAATGATCGTATTCCAAATATTGCAATTGATAACTTTTTGATTAGGATGGGATTTTTAAAACAAAAAGATGATATGAACACTCCATCTAATCAAGGCGGATTGTTTGGTATTTTTAAACATTAAGTTGACAAATAAATGTATATATATTACAATTTAATTGTGATGAAGGAGGAAAATGTATGTGTAGTAATGCGGATCTATTATCAATAATTGGTATTGCTAAAAAAGTATTATTTGTTTTACAAATAGCTATACCAATAGCTTTATTAATATTTGGTACAATTGATTTAGGTAAGGCAGTAATGGCTGGAGATGAAAAAGAAATTAAAACAGCTATAAATCTACTTATTAAGAGAGTTGTAGCAGCAGTTGCTGTATTCCTACTAGTTTTACTTGTTTCAATAGTAACAGGATGGGTAGGCGGAACTGAATGGAAAGCTTGCTGGTCATCAGCTAGTACTAATGTGAAGATTAACCCAATAAATTCAATAGGATAAAAAATGCATTAAATGCATTTTTTTTATTGTATAACTATTTATTTAATCACTATTTTGTGATAAAATGTTTATGTATATATTGCACTTTTTTGTGTGCAATAAAAAGGATGTGAGATAATGATTATTGCAAATATGTATGCAATGGGAACTCAGGTTTCACCAATCATTGAAATATTTAGAAATTTATTCTTTTTTATAGATGGAATAGTATATAGTCTAATTCCACTTGCATATAATCTTATTTTTAGTTTGTATGATCTTAGTACTCTATTTAGTGATAATGGAGCAGCATTAAGTAAAATAGTTTCTAATTTAACAACAACGATATATTCTTTTATTGCAATTTTTATGTTTTTTAGAGTTGCGGTTTCACTTTTAACTATGCTTGTTGATCCTGCTTTAATTGAAGACAAAGAAAAAGGATTGGGAAAAATAGTAATGAATATTGGAATTTGTCTAGTATTGATTGTACTTGTACCAGTGCTCTTTAGGGTTGCAAAAGATATTCAAACCCGTGCTATGGAAGAGCATTGGATAGAAAAAATAGTAATAGGGGAAGATTTTGGAACTAATGATAGATATACATTGGGTAATGAACTTGCATTATCCACATGGAGCGTATTTTTAAATCCGGTAGAAGCAAATACTGCAGTTAGTAGTGCATATGATTCAGTATTTAATAATGAGAATAGTACAGGTATTGGTGCTGTATGGCCAGTAACAAAATTATTTGTTGTTTTAAATGCAACATCAGGTATCCCAATAGTTAGTGATGTTATTGGTAAGATATTTTCTGGTGTAAATGATGTATTAAATTTGTTTGATGCTGGAACGCATTATCAATTATCATATGTTTGGCTATTATCAACAATTGCAGGTTTTTATGTATTATTTGCACTTTTAAAAATGATGATAGATGTAGCATATCGTTCTCTTAAATTTTTTGCATTAGAATTAATATCACCAATTGCAATAATGTCATATATAGATCCAAATTCTGGTAAAAAAGGTTTGTTTAGCAAATGGACTAAAGAAGTAATCAAAACATACTTATCATTATTTATAAGAATATTTGTTCTTGCACTTGCAACAGTGCTTTTAAGAGCATTTAATTTATCAGATATATCTGCTAATAGTATAACTAATTGGACAGGTAATACTTTAGTAGTAAAATTAATGTATGTACTTGCTGCAGCAGCGTTTATTAAAAGTGCTCCTAAAATGTTTGATGATTTATTTGGAACTACAATGTCTAAAGATAGTGATACTAAGAGTGCACATCAATTATTAGGTGGCTTATTTGGTGGTGCTGGTACTGGTATAGCTGGTGCTATTGGTGGTGCTGTAGTTGCTAAGGCTACTGGTAAGAGCGCTTTACGAGGTGCATTATCTGGCGGATGGCAAGGTGCTAAAAAAGGATTTGCTGCTGGTAAAAAAGGCGGAGTAGAAGGAATGGTTGGAGTTGTAGGTGGTGGAATATCTACAATTGAAGATGCAAAGAAAAAATATGGTTACTCTGTTGATAAAGCGAAAGAGAGAAGAATTAATCATTATGGAGGAATGGTTGAAGGTGTTGATAGAGCAAAAGGACAAGCTATTTCTGATTTAGAAGCTAATGGAGAAGCAAAATATCAAGATCTTCTTAGAACTGGTTCAAAATATAATGGACGTCATTATGGTCAAGGATTATCAAGCGATAATAGACTTAAAAACATAATTAAGAAAAACGCTGGTGGTCTTGCTAGAGATGAAATGCTACACGCCGGTGATGAAGAATACTTAAGACTTAGAAGACTTGTATATAATCAAAAGAATGGTGAGGCAATGGCTCAAAGAACTATGGAATTAGCGCAAGAAGATTATCAAACTAATAATAGTGCTTATCAAAATTCCGGTGATAAGAGACAGTATATGACTGATTTTATAACAGAAACAGCTGATAAAAAGATAGATTTATTTGATAATTCAGATCTTCTTACTAGAAAAAATATGGCTATGAATGAATTAGGTATATCAAAAGAGCAAATTCAACAATGGAAGGATAGCGGTATGACTGATGCTCAAATAGATGCTCAATTTGAAGCAAGTTTTGCAACAAATGTTAGG
>CACZSX010000020.1 GCA_902783915.1 uncultured Erysipelotrichaceae bacterium
CCCCCTACTACAGCAACAATTTTATTCTTATAAAAATTACCATCGCAAGTAGCGCAATAACTAACACCTCTACCAATATATTCTTCTTCTATACCTAATTTTCTATTTACTACACCTGTAGCAATAATAATCTTTTTACATTCATAAGAATTATTACTAGTTATTACTTTATTACCTTCTATACCTATTACTTTCTCATTTTTATAATCTATTCCTAATTCTTTAATTTGATTAAATAAATTAGTTGCAAAATCAAAACCACTAATATTAGGTATACCAGGATAATTTTCTACTAAATTAGCATTTATTATTTGACCACCATATACTTTTTCTTCTAATAGTAATACTTTTTTATTAGCTCGAAGTAAATACAAAGCACTAGTCATTCCAGCAGGTCCTGCTCCTATAATTATTACATCATACATTATATATACCTCCTATATTTAGTATACCATAATATAAGAAAAATGAAGATACTTATTCTTCATTTACATCTATTATTGAATATATTTTATCATTATTTAATTCTTTAATATTTAATACTACTCCAACTCCTATTACTATACCACCAAGTGATTCAATAGCATTGGTAATAGCTTTTGCCGTATTTCCAGTAGCGTATATATCATCTATTATATAAAATCTTTTACCTTTATATTTAGCATGTACTAGTTTAGGTAATTCAAGTATATCTACTCCATATTCTTTCATATAATCAAATCTTTTTTCTACTACGCTTTTTGGTAATTTACCCATTTTTCTAACAGGTATACATCCAATATTAAGTTTTACAGATACAGCTGTACCAAATATAAATCCCCTAGCTTCTGGTGCTACTATATAGTCTATTTTCTTATCTTTGATTTCTTCAATGAATTTATCTGTTATTTCACTTAATATATTTTTTTGTAGTATTAAAGGTGTTATATCAATAAATTCTACACCCTTTACAGGAAAATCTTTTTCAGTTCTTAAATTTAATTGATTAGTTAAATTATTTTTTAATATTTTCATTCTATCACCTATTATAATAATATATTAAAAATGAAAATATTTCTACATATTTTCATTTTTTATTCATTTATCCAAGTTTATCTCCATTTTGTACATTTTTATCTGGTGTAATAAGTACTACCCCACCTTCACTATAAGTACCAAGTACTAATACTTCAGACATAAAATCTGCTATTTGTTTTGGTGGGAAATTAACTACTGCAAGTATTTGTTTACCTATTAAATCCTCAGTATTATATACATCTGTTATTTGTGCAGATGATTTTTTTATACCTAATTCTCCAAAATCTATTTCTAATTTATATGCTTTTCTTTTGGCTTTTTCAAATATAGATGCATTAATAATAGTCCCCACTCTAATATCTAATTTAACAAAATCATCAAATGTGACCATATAAACTCCTTATTTTATACTTACTAACTTATTATTTTCAAAAGTATAATTAATTTCATTCAAATATTTTTTATAATTCGATAAATTATCTTTTTTATAATCCTTTACTTCTTCTTTTGTAACAATATTATATAATTTCTTATCTTTAATTAATCCTTCAATAGTAGTTATCACTATTTCATTATCACTTTCTGAAATGCTTATTATTTCTCTTTTAATATTTGACTTTTCTTTAGTAAGAATTGTATTAGTTATATATGATTTTAATTTTTCTATATAACTAACTTTTACATTATTATATAAAAAACTTTCACTTACATATTCATCATTAAATAATTTATTATATTCGTTTTCTAATACATCATTATCAATAACACAATAATCATCTACAATAAAAGTTTCTAAATCCATATTATTTAAAACAATATATTTTTTTAATGTACTTGTTAAATTACCATCATAGTAATCCTTAATATACTCATTATTTTCATTTATTACCACTTTATCTATTAAATATCCGTATTCTTCTTTTAATTCAGCAAAAGTTTTTTCTTTTATTTCTACTTTTTCTGGTTCAATATTTTCTTCTTTATATATTATTTTTGTTGGTTCTTTTTCATTTACAAAAAACTTATCAAAATAATCTACACTATTTAATAAATATAGTAAGAATATTACTAAACATAATAATAAAATAATAACAATATTCTTAACAAATATTTTTTTATTTTTTTCTCTAATTACTCTTCTATTAGCTTTTTCTACTTCCTCATTAAAACCTTTTTTAATTTGAATATCAACATAATTAATTAATTCCTTTTTTAATTTTGATACATCAATTTCTTCTTTTTTTTCTTCAACTTTTTTTGCCATAAATCCTCCCTTATTAACTTGATTGTATCACACGAAACCTTTATTTACAACAAAAAAGATGGTTTAACCATCTAAATACCTAATAATAATCCAGCAATTTTAAAATAAATTAATAATGAGCATGCGTCAACTATGGTTGTAATAAATGGACTTGCCATTACAGCAGGGTCAAATCCAATCTTTTTTGCTAATATGGGAAGAGAACTTCCTATTAATTTAGCAACCATTACTGTAATAACAAGAGTAAAACATACTATAAATGCTACTACTAAAGTAACTTTATCTATTAATAGTAATTTAACAAAATTTGCAAGTGCAAGTGTTATTCCGCAAAGTATGCTAACACCTAATTCTTTAGTTATTACTTTAAAAGTATCTTTATATTCTATTTCATCCAAAGATAATCCACGTATTATAGATACACTTGCTTGACTACCAGCATTACCGCCAGTATCCATAAGCATAGGTATAAATGCGGTAAGTATTACATATGTTGCAAGCGCTTCCTCAAAGTGAGATATTATTTTTCCAGTAAATGTAGCAGATATCATTAAAAGTAATAACCATGGTATTCTTTTCTTCCATGTTTCAAAAACACCTGTCTTCATGTATGGCTTATCTGTAGGTGTAATAGCAGCCATCTTTTCAATATCCTCTGTTGCTTCTTCTTCTAAAATATCAATTACGTCATCGATAGTTATAATACCTACTAATCTATCTTCTAAATCAACTACTGGTAAAGTACTATAGTCATAATCTTGGAATATACCAGCAACTTCTTCCTGATCCATCATTGTAGTAAGAATGTGCTCACACTCGTGCATTATATCATCTACTAAAGAATCCATATCACTTACAATTAAATCTTTTATTGTGACATATCCTAATAATCTTCTTTCATTATCAGTTACAAAGCAAGAATCATAAGATACAAAATCATCTTTTTGTTTTTTTATTCTATCTATGCATTCCTTAACAGTCAAACCTTTTTTTAAATGAATATATTCAATAGCCATTAAAGAACCAGCTGAATTATCTGGATACTTTAATAATCTATTTATAGATGTTCTAGTATCTTTGGATACATTACTAAGTATTTTTTTAACCATTATTGCAGGCATTTCTTCAAATAAATCTGCGGCATCGTCTGAATACATATCTTCAATTATATTAGTTGCTTCACTACTACTCAATGCAGTTATAAGTTTTACTTGAACATCCTCATCCATATTTGAAAAAACATCAGCAGCTATATTTTTAGGTAATAATCTAAATGCTTGAATAAGTAAATTCTCTGGTAAATCTTCGATAAGTTCAGCAATATCATATTCATTCATGTCTTTAAGGATCTTCTTTATATCAGTTAATTTTCTTTCTTCTAATAATTCTTTAATACTTTTTTCTTCCATACAATCCAACTCCTAAATAATCCTATAACAATTATATTAAATACTAAAATAAAAACCCTTATCAAAGGGTTAGATAACTTAATGGTCGGGAAAACAGGATTTGAACCTGCAACCTCATGGTCCCAAACCACGTGCACTACCAAGTTGTGCTATTTCCCGGTATGGCGCGCCCAATAGGAGTCGAACCCATAACCTTTTGATCCGTAGTCAAACGCTCTATCCAGTTGAGCTATGGGCGCATAAAATGGGCGTTTATTTTTTTAAATGGTGGCTCCGATTGGAATCGAACCAACGACACGAGGATTTTCAGTCCTCTGCTCTACCGACTGAGCTACAGAGCCACAATGGCGGTTCCAACGGGACTCGAACCCGCGATCTCCTGCGTGACAGGCAGGCGTGTTAACCAACTACACCATAGAACCAATAAACAATTGCTTTTTTAGTATACTAAATTTAAATGCTTCTTGTCAATACTTTTATTATGATTTTATCTTTTAATTATAGGTATGCCTAATGACAAAATTATTCCTATAAACATTATTAAAATACTCGAAAAATTTATTCTATTTGGGTACAATGTTACTAGTGAACCAATTACGAATCCTAGTATAGCACTATATGTATTACTATAATAGTATTTGAATAAAAATGATATAAATTTAAAAGTAATTATCGTTCCAATTAAAAAGCCAAAAGTTATAATTATAAAATTAAATATATTACTTACTATATAATTAATAGGATTAGATAACATTAATAAAAACATATCATATTTACCAATTAAACTTAATAATACGGAACTACTTATTCCTGGTATAATTTTACCTATTGAAAACAGAAAACCACTTATAAATAATATCAATATACTTTCATTAGTACTTACTATATTATTCTTTATGTAATATGAAAAAAATGCAGATAATAATGTAACTATTATTAATATATAATAATTAAATTTATTACTACATTTTTTATTATAATCATCAATAAGCATTGGTATAGTTCCTAGTATAAGTCCAATAAACAAATAACTCATTTCCATATAATATTTATTAAAGAAATATATTATAATATTTGATGATATAACGATTCCTATTACTATACCTATAAATATTTTTAATAAAAATATTAAATTATTTTTCTTGTCTTTCTTAAAATTATTTAATGATAAAACGATTTTATCATATACTCCTAATATTACTGCTATTACTCCACCACTAACTCCAGGTAATATTATACCTATTCCAATTAGTAAGCCTGCTAGCATTTATCTTCCTCCTATTTTATAGTAGCAGAATTAATAGGTGCGATTTGAATATATGTATTGCCATCATTTACAGCAATTTCTTTACCATTTTTATATTTGTATACTGTTTGTTCTGCTCTTGCAGTTTTTGACCAAGTTATAGGAACAGCATGACCATTAGTAACAAAGTATCCATTACCTGTTCCGATATTATCTAATGTTTGTCTTCCTTTTTTATCGTTTGGTATTAAAGAATTATTTACATACGCAATTATTATATTTTTTGCTGTATTCTGCTTTTTTGTTACATAATCAGTATGTGGTTTATCATTAACACTTCTGTAATATACTTTCTCTTTTTTATTATATATATAATTTGTAGTAACATAATTTGAATATTTTATATCTACACTATTTGCATCAACCACACCATCAACTGAATCTAAGGATATATCTTCTTCGGAATAATTTAGCAATGGTCCTTTATCACTAGTTAAACTATATTTTTTATCCTTTGCAGCCTTTTTAACATTGGCCATACTCGTAAATTCTTTATGTTCCCATGCTACCGGTAATTCTGTTTCTCTCCAAAAAATACCCTCTTTATCTGGAATAATATTATTTATACCTAATTTTGAAATATCGGTTTTAGCTTGTGGACTCCAACCATCATGTACATATATAGCATCATTTTCTAATGCATAATCAAGATAATAGTGTCTACTACTTCTTATAGGCCCTATTCTAGAAGTATTTTTATCTTTAAACACCGCCATCAATCTAGTAATTCCACCTTCTACAATCATTTCGTATACAACATATGCATCTTGTAAACCAGATTGATATGGTCTAGCCTCATTTAAATTATTAATCATAAAAGCATAAGTTCTACTATTTGATTTTAAATTTATAATATTTATCTTTTTTACAACCCCAGGTTCACTCACAATTTTTGGATTGTTTAGATCTACTTCTACTTTCTTTCCACATCCTGTAACTATTAAAATACTAAATAAAATACTAAATACTAATAAAAACTTCTTCATACTTCCTCCAACTATATAATATATTATATCATTAATTTCTTAATATATGAATACAAAATAAAAAACCAATCAAAAGATTAGTTATATACTTGGTTGCGGGGGAAGGACTCGAACCAACAACCTCCGGGTTATGAGCCCGGCGAGCTACCAACTGCTCCACCCCGCGATGTAAAAAAATATAATGGCGGAGGAAAAGGGATTCGAACCCCTGCGCCGCTTACACGACCTCTCGGTTTTCAAGACCGATCCCTTCAACCGGACTTGGGTATTCCTCCACAAAAATTGGTGCCTGAAACCGGAATCGAACCGGTACGGGATTTGACTCCCGCAGGATTTTAAGTCCTGTGCGTCTACCTATTCCGCCACTCAG
>CACZSX010000021.1 GCA_902783915.1 uncultured Erysipelotrichaceae bacterium
CCAACTATTGAAGTAAGAAAGACTACTGGTCAAATAGATGATATAGTTGGTGAGATAAATAAAAGAATTGAGAAAAATGAAAGAGTTTTAATTACTACTCTTACTATAAGAATGGCTGAAGAATTAACTAATTATTTAAAGAACTTAGATATTAAAGTAGCATATCTTCATAATGAGGTTAAAACATTAGAAAGAACTAAAATAATAAGAGATTTAAGATTAGGTAAATATGATGTGGTAGTAGGTATTAATCTTCTTAGAGAAGGAATAGATATACCTGAAGTAAGTCTAATTATAATATTAGATGCTGATAAACAAGGATTCTTAAGAAGTGATAGAAGTTTAATACAAACTATAGGTAGATGTGCTAGAAATGAAAATGGTCATGTAATAATGTATGCAGATCAAATTAGTGATTCTATGAAAATAGCTATTGCTGAAACTGAAAGAAGAAGGAAAATACAAGATAAATATAATAAAGACCATGGTATTGTTCCTAAAACAATAGTAAAAGAAATAAGAGATTTAATATCTAATGAAGATGAAGACAAAAAGATAGAATTAAAACCTAAGTATTCTAAGAAAGAAAAACGTAATATGATAGAAAGAATAGAGAAAGAAATGATGGAAGCAGCTCGTAACTTAGATTTTGAAAGAGCTACTGAACTTAGAGATATTATGTTTGAATTACAAATAGAGGATTGACTTTAAATTATTAAAATGTATAATAATACTACATTTTGGAGGTAATTTATGAAAGATATAACATTAAAATCAATGAAAAGAAATTATGATACTATAAGTGCTATAGCATTAAAACATAATGCAAAAGTAAAAAAATTAAAAGAATTATTATATGAACCAAAGGTTTTAGAATTTATAGCATTAAAAGGAATTAGATTATCAAAGGATGAATTAACTGAGTGGGATGAAGATTATTTAATGACATTACTTATGTCTAACTATTCAAATGCAGAAACAGCTGTTAATAATAGTGAGGTTTATTTTTGCGATGGTAATTTAGTTAGAGAAAAAATAGAAAATGAAGATGTTGATTCTAAGTTATATATAAATTTAGAAGATCGTGAAGATTGTAGAGTTATTAGACTAAGCAAATGCGATGAGTTCGAGTCAAAACACAAAGTAGTATATGGAACAGATTATGAAGAAACTAGAAGAAGTCTAATAGCTAGTATAATAAAAAATGGACAAGAAGAAAGCGTAGAAGAACCAGTAAAAAGTAAGAAATAATATTTCTTACTTTTTTTATAATAATACTTGATTTTTATATAATATTATATTATTATTTGATAGAGGTAAAAATATGGATAGAAAAAAACAGTTATTTAAAACTAGGGGTATAATTATTTGTTCTTTATTATCTATATTTGTTTGTTTATTTGCTATTTAGAAGGAATTGTTTTTAATTCCTTCTTTTTTTGTGAATAAATACCTTGAAAGGAGTTTTATGAAAAAAGAAAAAATGGCATATGATGTAAATGAGATGCCACCAATGTTAAAATCTATAATTTTAGCATTTCAACATGTATTTGCAATGTTTGGTGCAACTATATTAGTGCCAATATTAGTTAATGGAATAGCAGGTACTGAAGTATTAACTATTCCAGTAGCGTTATTCACATCTGGATTTGGGACGCTTTTATATATTTTTTGCACAAAGAAAAAATCACCAGTATATTTAGGAAGTTCCTTTGCATTTATAACACCAATAGCAGTAGGATATCTAAAAGGCGGTATGTCTGGTGCAATGACAGGGATAATGGTTGTAGGTTTAATTTATATAATTGTTGCAATTATAATTAAGTTTGTAGGTAAAGAGTGGTTAGAAAAATTACTACCACCAATAGTAATTGGCCCTATGATTATGATTATAGGTTTAGGGCTTGCTCCTACAGCAATAGATTCAATGGGATTATCTAGTAAAGTATTAGATGTAAAAACAGTAGTAGTTGCATTGGTATCCTTTATAGTAACTGCACTTGTTATGACAAGAGCAAAAGGCTTTTTAAAAGTAATACCATTCTTAATAGGAATATTATCTGGATATATAGTAGCAATATGTTTAGGTATGATTGATTTTACTTCAGTAAAAGAAGCAAGTTTCTTTAGTATTCCTAATTTTAAAGTAATGTTTATTGATTATAAATTAAACTTTACTGCACTTATTACAATAGCGCCAGTAGCACTTGTAACATTATGTGAACATATAGGAGACCATACATCACTTGGTAATATAATCGGTAAAGACTTAATAAAAGATCCAGGGCTTGATAGAACATTAATGGGAGATGGTATAGCAACATTATTTGCAGGATTTTTAGGAGGACCTGCAAATACAACATATGGAGAAAATACATCAGTAGTAGGTATGACAAAAGTAGCTAGTGTTAAAGTAATAGCACTTGCTGCATCATTTGCAATATGTATATCTTTTTTAGGTAAATTTACAGCACTTGTATCTACAATACCTAATGCAGTATTAGGAGGAGTATCATTATTATTATATGGATTTATAGCAGTAAATGGATTAAAAGTATTAATTAAAAATAAAATAAATTTTGAAGTACCAAAGAATGTAATAATAGCATCTTCAATGCTAGTAATAGGTTTAGGAGGAGCAGCAATATCAATAAATAGCGGAGATTTATCATTAACTATATCTGGTATGTCACTCGCATCTATAGTAGGTATATTATTAAATTTATTTTTAAAAGATAAAAAAGTATAAAAATAGTAATATATAAAAATATAAAAAGAAAAAAGACAAATATTGTTATATATATTTGTCTTTTTTGTTATTTTTAATTATTAAAAATTTATTTTTTGTAATTTGATTATGTATTTATAATTATTCATAGTACTCCTCCTATTAATATAAAAAGCACCTGATATCATTTAGATATTAGGTGCACCACCATATGGAAGCATCTGATCTAAATCAAATGTATCCATTTTTTATGAAGTTTCCTTCATGTAAACAATATATCATATTTTATTATATATGTAAATCGGTGTTTAAAAATTAAATATTGTGGTATAATACTAAGGATTTGGAAGTGAGATTATGGATAAAATTGTAATTAAAGGTGCTAGAGAAAATAACTTAAAAAATATTGATTTAGAAATACCTAAGAATAAGTTTGTAGTAATGACAGGTGTTTCTGGTAGTGGTAAGAGTAGTCTTGCTTTTAATACTATATATGCTGAAGGTCAAAGAAGATATGTAGATAGTTTAAGTGCATATGCTAGACAATTTTTGGGCAACTTTGAAAAACCCGATGTAGATTCTATAGAGGGATTAAGTCCAAGTATAAGTATAGATCAAAAGACAACTAATAATAATCCTAGAAGTACTGTAGGTACTGTTACTGAAATATATGATTATTTAAGATTATTATATGCAAGAATTGGTATACCTTATTGTCCAACTCACAATATAGAAATAACTCATCAAAGTATTGAAGAAATGGTTAATAAAATACTTGAATTAGAAATAGGTACAAAGATAATGGTGCTTTCTCCTGTAGTAAGAGGCGAAAAAGGTACTCATAAAGACTTATTAGATAATTTAAGAAAAAGTGGTTATGTTAGAGTAAGAGTTAATGGTGAGATATTAGATTTAAGTGAAGAAATAAATTTAGAGAAAAATAAAAAAGATGATATAGATGTAGTAATAGATAGATTAGTAATAAAAGAAGATATAAGAAGTAGATTATTTGAATCTATAGAAACAGCTACTAAGTTATCTAATGGTAAAGTATTAATAAGTATAATAGGTGATAAAGAAATACTTATGTCAGAACATTTAGCATGCCCTTATTGTGATTTTTCAATGAGTGAATTAGAACCGAGAATGTTTTCATTTAATTCTCCATTTGGAGCATGTGAATCATGTAAAGGTTTAGGTTTTAAATTAAAAATAGATGAAGATTTAATAATTCCGAATAAGAGTTTAAGTTTAAATAATAATGCTATTATACCACTTAATAATATGGATGAATTTAATATATATAGAAAGATGCTAGAAATAGTATGTAAGCATTATGATATAGATATGAATATACCTATAAATAAAATGCCCAAAAAACATTTAGATATAATTTTATATGGTTCACCAGATGTTATTGAATTTGATTTTAATACTCGTAGTGGCAATAGAATGCATAAACTAGAAAAATATGAAGGTATATGTAATATGTTTGAAAGAAGATATATGGAAACTACCAGTTCATTTATAAGAGAATGGTTAGAAAAATATATGACTGAGCTTCCATGTGAATGTTGTCATGGAATGCGTTTAAAAGATGAAATATTAAGTGTTAAAATAAAAAATAAAAATATATATGAAATGTGTAATTTAAGTATTAGAGATTTATATAAATTCTTTAATGAAATTAAATTAAATAAAGAAGAACAAGAAATATCTAAATTAATAATTAAAGATATAAAAGACAGATTAGAATTTTTAGTAAATGTTGGATTAGAATATTTAACACTTAATAGAAGTGCATCTACTTTATCAGGTGGAGAATCACAAAGAATAAGACTTGCTACTCAAATAGGTTCTAGATTATCAGGAATATTATATGTACTTGATGAGCCAAGTATTGGATTACATCAAAGAGATAATCAAAAATTAATTGATTCACTAAAAGAAATGAGAGATTTAGGTAATACTTTAATAGTAGTAGAACATGATGAAGAAACTATGAGAGAAGCTGATTATTTAATAGATATTGGTCCAAAAAGTGGTATACATGGTGGATATGTAATGGCTGCTGGTACTCCAGAAGATGTTATGAATACACCAGATAGTATTACTGGTCAATATTTAAGTGGTAAATTGAAAATAGATGTTCCTAAGAAAAGAAGAAAAGGTAATGGTAAATTTATTGAGATTAAGGGTTGTAAAGAGAATAATTTAAAAAATATTGATGTTAAATTCCCACTAGGTACATTTACATGTGTAACAGGAGTATCTGGTAGTGGTAAAAGTAGTTTAGTAAATGAAATATTATATAAAACATTATCTAATAATTTATATAAATCTAAAGAAAAACCAGGTAAATATAAAAGTATAAAAGGAATAGAAAATATTGATAAAGTAATAAATGTATCACAAGATCCAATAGGTAGAACTCCAAGAAGTAATCCTGCAACATATACAGGTGTATTTGATGATATTAGAGA
>CACZSX010000022.1 GCA_902783915.1 uncultured Erysipelotrichaceae bacterium
GCGCCCAATTTAACTCCACCAAAATATCTAGTTACTATACATAGTACATGATTTAAATTGTTTTTTTCTAGGCATTCTAGTATAGGCATACCAGCAGTACCACTTGGTTCATTATCATCATTAAATCTTTTAATATTATCTAATATGTATGCATAGCAATGATGAGTAGCATCTTTGTATTTATTTTTAATTATATTTAGATATTCATTTATTTCATCAATGCTATCTACAGAAAATATATTAGTTATAAACTTCGATTTATTAATTACTATAATATTTTCAATATTTTCTAAACTATACATAATATCACCATTTAAATTATATCACATTTGTTGTATAATTTTATTGGTGGTTATATGAATTTATATGAATATGAAGATAAATTATATAAGGAAGGTATTAAATATATAGCTGGAGTAGATGAGGTCGGTAGAGGCCCTTTAAATGGCCCTGTAGTAAGTGCTTGTGTAATTCTTCCTAAAGAATTCATACCAGAAGGTTTAAATGATTCGAAAAAGTTAACAGAAAGACAGAGAAATAAGTATTTTGATATCATAAAAGAAAATGCTCTAGGTATAGGAATAGGGATAGTTAATCCAGAAGAAATTGATGAAATAAATATATATGAGGCATCTAAAAAATCAATGATTCTAGCTATTAATAATTGTAAACATAAAATAGATCATGTATTAATAGATGCAATGAAATTAGATATAGATATACCAAGTACATCAATAATAAAAGGAGATGCTAAAAGTATATCAATAGCAGCAGCATCAGTAATAGCTAAAGTTACAAGAGATAATATGATGTATGAGTTAGATAAGAAATATCCGATGTATGGATATAAAAATCATAAAGGATATCCAACTAAGAAACATATTGAGGCAATTCATAAATATGGACTTATTGATGGATATAGAAAAACATATGGTCCAGTAAAAGAATATATTGAATTGACAGAAAAATAAAAGAATATATAATATTCTATTAAAAGAAGGGAATATTATGGCGAGTTTGGTTGATAAATATAGCAAGGGTTTTATGTTTTATGATGGTGAAGAAAGGCAACTGGTTTGGAGTGCAATGCTTGATTTAGAAAGAGATAAGTATGCTGAATTATATTCTGATTATAAAACCTTTTTAAAAGCGTGTAGAGAACTTATTAAAGAATTATCTATAGATAGTTCTTCACTTTCAAAAATAAAATGTATAGATATGTTAGCATCATTAGGTAAATTCTCATGCAATGGTAAATTTACTCATGATACATCTCCACAAAAACTAATAGGTATTCATGGGGCATATATAGTATATGGTAAGGGATGTTGTAGACATTTATCTAATTTTGCAAAAGATTTATTAAGACAGGGAAATACTTATTGTGATAAGTTTTATTGTAATGCCACATATGAATCAATCCCTGAATCACTTGATGGCGATGCAAATCATATGATAAATATTATTAAATATAATGATTCTTATATTGGATATGATTTAGCTAATCATGAAGAAAGTTATTTTGTATCACCAGTACATCTGAAATCAGTAGTTTCTTTAGTGCATCTATATTATAAACCGGAATTACAAATAGTTTTTGATGGTTTAAATATTGAAGGATTAGAGAGCAATCTAGTACGTTATTCTGATAGTGTAGGTGCATTTAAATTAACTGAAGAAGAACTAAGTGATATGAGTTGTGAAGTAAGTTCGAAAATAATTTCAAAGAAGAAAGTATTAAAAGATTTTGAAAGAAGTACAAATAGTATAAAAGAAAAAATATATAAGCAAATACCTAGATAATATACAAAACTTGACAAAAATTAAAAAATATGTATAATACTAACTCAAAAAGAGGGGGATATTATGAAATTAAGTAAAGGATTAAAAGTTTTTTCAATAATTTTAGAATGTTCATTTATTGGATGTATAATATTATATATATATAATTATTTTATAGCATCTAAAAAATATGAAATAATGCCTATTGAGGTAAAAAAGATATTAAATGTATTTGTTATAATAGGTATAATTTCTCTTATATTGTTCTTAATCGTTAAATTTGTATTATACATCATCAATAGAAAAATATATGAAGATGTACAACTACAAATGGATTTATCTGATCCAATCGAAAAACAATATAAAGATTTAGAAGCGCCTGTAACAGAAAGAGTGTTTATTTATAAAAATGAATATGAAGTTCCTAAGAGTAGACAATTAAAATGTCCTAATTGTGGTAATGTAATTGATAAAAATGCATTTATATGTATAAAGTGTGGTTTCTTACTTAAAGAAATACAACCAAAAATTATTGAAAAAATAGTTGAAAAACCAGTTGAAAAA
>CACZSX010000023.1 GCA_902783915.1 uncultured Erysipelotrichaceae bacterium
AATGTTTTGTTATAATCTTAATTGTCTTATGGCGAGATAGCTCAGCTGGCTAGAGCAATCGGTTCATACCCGGTGGGTCGAGGGTTCGAATCCCCCTCTCGCTACCAATGGTAAAATAATCAAACTATGTTTGATTTTTTTATGGTATAATAATAATGAGGTGATAATATGAATAAATCAATAGTATATTTTACAAAGGAAATAACTCCTGAATCTTTAATTAAAATATATGAAAAATTAGGAGTAGAATTAAAAGGTAAAATAGGTGTTAAAGTATCAACAGGTGAAGATGGTGCTAAAGGATATTTAAAAGCAGATTTAATTGGCCCATTTGTTAAAATGTTAAATGGTACAATACTTGAATGCAATACGGCATATCCTGGCGCTAGAAATAATAAAGAGGATCATATGAAAGTAGCTGAAAAGCATGGATTTACATCTTTTGCAGAAGTAGATATTATGGATGGAGATGGTGAATTTAAAATACCAGTTAAGAATGGTAAACATTTAAAATATGATATAGTTGGTGACAACTTTAAAAATTATGATTCAATAGTTAATTTGGCACATGGTAAGGGACATGCTATGGGCGGATTTGGCGCTAATTTGAAAAATCAATCAATAGGAATAGCGTCAAGAAATGGTAAGGCATATATTCATAGTTGTGGTCAAGATGAGAACCCTGATACGGCATGGGGTAGACCTTATGAGCAAATTGAGTTTATTGAATCAATGGCTGAAGCTGCAACAGCAGTTGCTGACTATTTAAAAGAAAATAATAAGCAAATAGTATATATAACTATAATGAATGCCTTATCAGTAGATTGCGATTGTGATGCGCATCAAGGTAATCCTGTAATGGGAGATTTAGGAATTGTAGCAAGTTTAGATCCAGTTGCAAATGATCAAGCATTTATTGATATGATATGGAATAGTAATGATCCTGGTAAAGAAGAATTAATAGAAAGAATTGATAGTAGATTGGGTAGAGAAATACTTCCATATGCTGAAAGTTTAGGGCTTGGTTCAACAAAATATGAATTAGTTAATATTGATTAAAAAGCAAATTATTTGCTTTTTTTCATATAATATTATGGTGATACGATGTATGATTTAAATGATGCTTTATATATAGCGTCAATCCTAAATATAAAATTTGATAAATTTAGCCCTCAAGAGTTTTTAGATGGAATAAATATAGAACTAGAACATGGTACTATTAATAAATGTACAAATGTAACAAATGATAATTTATTATTAACTGCTAAAATAGCACTAGCACATTTAAATGAATATCCAAATTATTATAATAAAGATTATGGAATAAAATCATTTGAAAAATTTTTAGAAAGTAAGAGTTTATAAAAAAGTACAGATAAAAGAATATTATTCTAATATTTGTATTTTTTTGTATATAAATAAAAAACGCATCTCATTCATTGTGAATTAGATGGCACCTAAGAGGTACATCTGAGTTACAATCAAATGTATCCATTTTTAATATAACATTAATTTTATTATGTGCCAAATATTGATTTCTTAATTAATTAGTGTATAATAAAATTGAAAATGATTTTCAATTTGGAGGAATTATGACATATAATACTAAACAAAAAGATAAAATATTAAATGTTATTATGAATTATAAACATGAATTTACGATAAGAGATATACATAATAAAATACCTAATATTGGTCTTACAACTATATATAGATTAGTAGATAAACTTGTATTAGATGGTAGGTTAAATAAATATATTACTAAAGATAATATTACTTATTATGAGTATTTAGAAGAATGTGATAATAATAATCATTTTTATTTGAAATGTGATAAATGTGGTAATATGGTTCATATAGATTGTGATTGTATAAATGAGTTAAAAAGTCATATATTTAAAAATCATAATTTTAAGTTAAATAAAGATCATATCATTATAAATGGTATATGTGATAAGTGTGGTGATTAGATGAAGAAATTATTTATTTTATTATTTTTCTTAATATGTTTGATGGGCTGTAGTACTAAAAATGAAAATATAACTATTATATCAACTTCGTTTCCTGGATATGATTTTGTAAGAGCAATAACAAAAGATAGTAATATTAATGTTAAAATGCTTATTAAACCAGGTGTAGAAATACACAATTTTGAACCAACTCCAAAAGATATAATAAATATAAAAAATAGTGATTTATTTATATATGTAGGTGGAGATTCTGATGAATGGGTATCTGACATTTTAAATGATATTAATAAAGATAAAACCATTAAACTTATGGATTTAGTAGAATTAACTAATGAAGAATTAAAAGAGGGTATGGAAGGTAATGATGAAGTTGAATATGATGAACATGTATGGACAAGTCCAATAAATGCTATTGAAATAATTAATAAATTAAAAGATGAAATAATAATTATAGATTCTTCTAATAAAGAATTATATGAAAAGAATGCTAATGAATATATAAAAGAATTATATGATATAGATAATAAAATAAGAGATATAGTAAATAATTCTAAAACAAAAGAAATAATATTTGGAGATAGGTTCCCAATTATATATTTTACTGATGAATATAATATAAATTATTATGCAGCATTTAAGGGGTGCGCACATGAGACGGAAGCAAGTTCAAAGACTATTGCATTTCTAATAAATAAGGTAAAAGAAGATAAGATACCAGTGGTATTTAAATTAGAATTATCTAGTGGTAATATTGCAAATACTATAAGTAAAGAAACAAATGCTAAAGTATTGGAATTTAATAGTGCACATAATATTACTCCAGATAATTTTAAAAATGGTATTACTTATGTAGATATAATGAAAAAGAATATAGAAGTACTGAAGGAAGCGTTATCATGAGTTTGATTGAATTAAAAGATTTAACACTTGGTTATGATAATCAAGTTGTGTTAAAAAATATTAATATTAATATTGAAGACAATGATTTTATATGTGTAGTAGGACCTAATGGTAGTGGTAAATCAACATTGATAAAAGGTATATTGGGGCTTATAAAACCCATTAGTGGTAAGGTAATATATAATAATTTAAAGCAAAATTTTATTGGTTATATGCCACAAGAAACATTGGTAGATAAAAATTTTCCAGCATCTGTATATGAAATAGTATTATCTGGTACTTTAAATAATGTAAATTTCTATACAAAGAAAGAAAAAGATAATGCTTTACATAATTTAAAAATATTAGGTATAGAAAAGTTAAAAGATAAGAATTTTTGTGATTTATCTGGTGGAGAAAGACAAAAAGTATTATTAGCAAGAAGTTTATGCGCAACATCTAAATTATTAATATTAGATGAACCATCTAATAATTTAGATAGTAAATCTAAAAAAGATTTATATAATACAATAATAAAATTAAATAAAAATAATATAACTATTATAATGATTACTCATGATCTTGATCATGATAATTTAATAGGTAATAAAATATTATCATTAAGAGAAGATGAAATATTCTTTGGTAGTACAAAAGAATTTGTAAGGAGGATACATCATGAGTAGTATTGTTGAAATGTTTTCATATTCTTTTATGATAAAAGCATTAATAGTAGGAATTCTTATATCACTTTGTGCATCTTTAATAGGAGTATCACTTGTATTAAAAAGAAATTCTATGATAGGAGATGGATTGTCACATGTAGGTTTTGGTGCTTTTGCAATAGCGTCAGTATTTAATTTTACACCAATATACTTTGCACTTCCTATCGTAATAATATCTTCATTCTTAATATTAAAATTAAATGAAAATAGTAAGTTACAGGGTGATTCATTAATAGCTATATTATCATCTAGTTCTCTTGCAATAGGAACATTTGTAATATCAATATTTGGAGTAAATACTGATATAAATAATTATTTATTTGGTAGTATATTATCAATTAGTGATATAGATATAATAATAAGTATAATATTATCTACATTTATAATTACTTTATATATATTTTCATATAACAAAATATTTGCTATTACATTTGATGAAAAATTTGCAAAAAGTATAGGTATAAATACTGATTTATATAATATGTTATTTGCAATATTGTGTTCAATAGTAGTAGTACTAGGTATGAGACTTATGGGTTCACTTCTAATATCTAGTTTAATAATATTTCCAACATTATCATCTATGATGTTATATAAAAATTTTAAAAGTGTAGTAATATCAAGTACTATAATATCAATAATATCATTTATAGTAGGTCTTATTAGTTCTTATATATTAAATACACCGACAGGTTCTACTATAGTAATAATAAATTTAATAGTATTTATTATATTAAAATTAATATCTAAAATAAAATCAAATTAGTAAAATTTGATTTTTTTATAGTATAATAAAATTGAGGTGAGTTATGTTAAAAATAGAAAATGTTTCTAAATCTTTTGGTAATAAAAAAGTAGTGGATAATATATCTATAAATATGAATAAACCTGAGGTATTTGGTTTATTAGGTACAAATGGTGCTGGTAAAACTACTACTATTAGAATGTTACTTGGGATATTAAAAAAAGATTCTGGTAGTATTACTTGGAATGGTAAACCTGTAGATAGAAAAAAAGTGAATTTTGGTTATTTACCGGAAGAGAGAGGAGTATACCCAAAAGTTAAAATAATTGAGCAATTGAAGTATTTTGCAGAGTTAAAAGGTATGAATAAAGAAGATGCAATAAGGTCTATTAATAAATGGGCTAAAATATTAAAAGTAGAAGAATATTTAAATATGCCTGCAGAAAAATTATCTAAAGGTAATCAACAAAAAATACAATTTATGACTGCAGTTATACATGATCCAGAATTAATAGTATTAGATGAACCTTTTAGTGGATTAGATCCAGTTAATACAGAGATATTAAAAAAAGTAATAATTGATTTGGTTAATAAAGGTAAATATATAATAATGTCTGCGCATGAGATGCATACTATTGAAGAATTTTGTAGTAATGTAGTAATACTTAATAAGGGTAAAACAGTATTAAAAGGTAATTTAAGAGAAATAAAAGATTCATACCCAGCAAATAGAATATTAATAAGTGTTAACAAGGATATTAATAAAATAATTAAATCTTTAAAATTAGAATTAGAAAATAGTGTGGGTAATTCATATGTTATTAAAATCAAAGATGAAAATGATGGATATAAATTACTTGATAAAGTAATTTATAGTAATATAAAAGTCAACAAATTTGAAATTGAAAAGCCAACATTAAATGATATATTTATAGAGAAAGTTGGTGGTAAAGATGAATGATATGTTTGTTGTAGCAAAATTTACAATGAGGGATATGTTAAAAAGAAAATCTTTCATAATATCAACTATAATAATATTATTTATGATTGTACTAGGATGCAATATTCCTAATATAATTAAATCATTTAAAGGGGAATCATCTAAAGCAAAAGTATTAATTGTTGATAAAGATAATATATTTGAAGACAATTTAAAAGAGTTATCTAATGAGGAAAATGAAATAATTACTAATGTTTTAACTATTGATGAAATTAAAGAAAAGTTATTAAATAATGATATAGATGAAGCAGTAATAGTTGACAAAATAGATAATAATATTAGTTTTAAATATGTAGTAAAAAATGCGATGTATTTGGAGGGTAGTCCATATATAGTTGATGTATTATCTAATTTGTATAAAGAAATGCAAATAAGCAAACTGAATTTAAGTGAAAAAGAAATATTGAGTATAAATCCAGTATTTAATTATGAAGTTGAACAAGCAGAAGAAAAAGCAAATGGTAATGTGTTTTTAATGATGATACTATCAATGGTTTTGTTTTATGCAGTCTATTTTTGTGCATTTCAGGTATCTAGTTCTATAACCACTGAAAAGACATCTAAGATAATAGAAACTTTAGTAACATCAACTAGTCCTACTAATATAGTTTTAGGTAAAACAATAGGTATTGGTTTAGTTGGGTTATTTCAATTAGTATTAATTATTTTAACAGCGCTCTTTAGTGTAACTACATTCTTAGATCGTGAAATGATATCAAGTGTACTTGATATGTCATCTATTACATTATCACTTGGACTTATAACATTATTATATTTTATACTTGGATATGCAACTTATGCATTGTTGTATGCTTTAACTGGTTCAACAGTAAGTAAACCAGAAGATATACAATCTGCAAATACTCCGGTTGCAATGATAACAGTGGTAGGATTCTATATATCATACTTTACTATGATGAATCCAAGTAGTAATATGAATATGATAGCAGGATTAATTCCTATATCTTCACCATTCTGTATGCCTTTTAGAATAATGATGGGTTTTGCAGATACAAATGAAGTATTATTATCAATTGGAATATTATTAATAACAATATTTATAATAGCAAATATTACTATAAAGGTGTATTCAAATGCTATATTAAATTATGGCTCAAAAATGAGTTTAAAAGATATTTTAAAAATGTATAAGCAAAAATAAAAAATATATGTTAAAATTAAATAGAAGTAGGTGAAAATATGGACCCATCAAAAGTAAGTGCTTTTATAAAAGAAGTAAGAACTAAGAACAACCTTACTCAAGAAAAATTTGCAGATAAATATGGTGTTACATATCAAGCAGTAAGTAAATGGGAAAATGGTAAGAATATTCCTGATATTTCTATATTAAAAAAGATATGTGATGATTATGATACTAATATAAATGATTTATTAGATGGTAATAATAATAATAAAAGTAATAGAAAAGTATATATAATTATTGGAATGGTTTTATTAGTAATAATAGTTATTCTACTAGTTATAGGTATAACTAGAAAAGAATCTTTTGAAATGAAAAAGATAAGTGCTAACTGTGATAATTTTAAAATATATGGAACAGTTGCATATAATTCTAATAAGACTTCTGTTAGAATATCAAATATTACTTATTGTGGTAAGAAAGATGAAAATAAATATAATAAAATAGAATGTATATTATATGAGTATGTAAATAATACAAAAAAAGAAGTAAAGAGTTTTATGTATAATAATGAGAATTCAATACTATTAAATGAATATTTAGAAAATATTGATTTTACTATTGATCATTATTCAAAAACTTGTAATATGTATAAAGATGGAGTTTTAAATTTAGAAATAAAAGCAACAAATGAAAATGGTACAGTATATTATGATGTGCCACTTAAAATGGAGGAGTGTTAAAATATTATGAATAAGAGTTTATTTAAAAGGATTTTATTAACAATAGGTTTTGCATTAGTAGTATATTATTTTGCGTTACCGCCAATTAATTTACATGCATTTTCATTCTATATGTAT
>CACZSX010000024.1 GCA_902783915.1 uncultured Erysipelotrichaceae bacterium
ACTGCATTATAATCACTTTCTTTATATTCTCTAATCATTTATATCACCAAACTTTTCTTCAGCTTCAGTCTTTTTTAAATAGTTAGGTACTAAAGCATGAGGAGTTATCCCATTTTCTTCTTTATAATAATTATATATATTCAAAATATTTAACTTATTAGGAAGTATTTCTTTCTTGTCACTTTTTCCTACAAATGCAATATTAGATAATTTTTCACACTTATTTAATAAATTTTCTAATGATATATATGAATCATTTAGTACTCCATTATAATCTTTATCATATATAGCAGCATATACATATCCTCTTCTTGCATCTATATATGGTACATAATAATCATATCCATCATACGATAAAGCATATGCCTTTAACGTAGATATTGGCACAACATTAATATTACATGCCCATGCATAAGTTTTTGCAATTGTAACTCCTATCCTTACACCTGTAAAAGATCCTGGACCATTCATAACCATTATTTTATTTACACTTTTTCTATCTATACCAGTATCATTAAATAATTCTTCTATTTTTATCATTGCATATTTTGAATGTTCACTTGATGATATTGTACTTTCCTTTAATACTTTATCATCTTTTATTAATGCTACTGTAAGATATTCTGTACTTGTATCAATAAAGAGAGTTATCACAAGATTGCCTCGCATAACTCTTCATATTTTTCACCATATGGTTTAAATATTAATACTCTAGTATCTTCATCTACTATTTTAAATGTTATTTCTAATCTTTCTTCTGGTAAATAATCTTCTATCATATCTGCCCATTCAATTATTACTACACCATCTTTAGAGAAATATTCATCTAATCCCAGATTTCTAATATCTCCATTTAATCTATATAAATCCATATGATATAAATTCATTTCTCCACCAGTATATTCTTTAATAATATTAAATGTTGGTGAAGTAATATTCTCATCTATTCCTAAAGAATTAGCAAAACCTTTTGTAAATATTGTCTTACCACTTCCTAAATCGCCTATTAAACATATAACCATATTAGGAAATTTCTCAGATTCCATATTTTCTGCTATTTCCATTGTTTCTTCTTCTGATTTTGTTGTTATCTTATAATTCATATCAATCACCTATTTTAATTATAATAGAAATAATTTTTTTATACAATATAATTTTAATTATTATACATAAAAAATAGAACATAATTGTTCTATTAATTAGAAATCTCATTGCAATAATTTTCTGCAGCAATTTTATGCTCTCTATCAGTATAATAAATGAAATTATAGAAGAATTCCTCATTTTTCAATTTACAGAAATAGTATCTTCCAGTAAAAGTACTATAATATTCATATTTAGCATCATTCTTATGAAAAATATATAATTTAGGTTTAATCAAAAGGCTATCATCATTAGACATTCGTATATTATCTATAGTAAATAATAAAGATATAGTGAAAATTATATAAAACACATTAATAATTATTTTAGGTAACAATTTTAAATTTTTGGTTAATTTTAAAGTACTTGCAATAATAAATATTCCCCCAACAATTAAACATATTATTGGAAATGAATAATTAATGTTTAAAAATCCATAACCAATTATCAATAAAATTACTCCTAATATCTTATAAATAAAATATCCAACTACATCTGTTATGTATTTTTTATTAGCAATGTTTATAGTATTAATAATATTATTATCATTATCAGGCGTTATATTATTGCTTCTTTCACCACTCATAAGTTCATTAATACTTATATCTAATATTTCACATAATGGTTTAAATAAAGATAAATCTGGCATACTATTACCATTTTCCCATTTACTTACTGCCCTATTTGATACTCCCAATTTTTCTGCCAAATCATTTTGAGTTAAATTTTTCTCCTTCCTTAATATTTGAATAAATTTTCCTATTTTTTCTTGATTCATATCACACCTCCAATTTAAGTCTATAATATAAATCAAATAGTTTAAATGAACTATCGGTTGATTTTTATGTTTATTTTATAGTTTTCTACATATTAAATAAATCCTCAATAGAAAAGTTAAAAAATGATTCACTACTTAAGTTATTATATCAAAAATAAAAAAAATAGAAATAATATTTCTATTTTAAATAAAAAAAAAGAGTGGCAACTCCCTATTTTAGCATTCACTATTTTCGGCGTATAAGTGCTTAACTTCTGTGTTCGGAATGGGAACAGGTGGATCCACTTAGCCATCATCACCACTACAATATATAGAGAAAATTAATTCTCTGAAAACATGATAACATGGGTTGCAACAAATTAGATAGGGTTAAATCCTCGACCTATTAGTACTAGTCCGCTCAATTTATCACTAAACTTCCACTTCTAGCCTATCAACCAATTAGTCTAATTGGGGTCTTACTATATACATATGGGAAAATTCATCTTGAAGAAGGTTTCACACTTATATGCTTTCAGCGTTTATCCTCTCCGCACATAG
>CACZSX010000025.1 GCA_902783915.1 uncultured Erysipelotrichaceae bacterium
GTCTAAAGATTTATTTGAAGTATTACTAAAAAAATATAATATGAAACAATCTAGTAGATATGATTATGTTTATGAGTTAGGTAATAATATTGATGTTAATTGTAGAAATTTTAATTCAGATGTAATTTCTTTTATAGATGGATATCCGGTAGAATCGTTAGAATTGCAATTAAAATGGAAAGAAGAAAATAATAGACCTAAAGATCAAGAAGATATTAGATTAATAAAAGAGTATTTAAAAAGACTTTAAATTTTAAAGTCTTTTATATTTTCATCATACATATCTTTTCCATCAAAATATTTTTTTTCATCTAGTTTCATAATAAGTGCAACTAATTTTGTTGGGAAAGTAGTAACTAATTTATTATATATTGTTGTACTATCATTATAGTATTTTTCTTCTGCTTTTATTTTTGTATTTATACTTGTAATATCGTACCATAAATCATTAATAGTTGTGTTTTTTTGAATTTGATTGTTTTCGTTTCTAATTGTATATATTTCTCTTTCTATGCCTATGAGTTTTCTTTCAAATTCAAATGATGATACTTCTTCTTCTTTTAGTTTGTCTATACTTTTAAGTTTTTTCTCATCTTTATCAATTTTTTTAATTTCTGCTATAATTTTTGTTATTAGATCATATTTAAATCTTAATGATTCATCTATTTCACTTTCTGCAGCATTAATTTTAAGTATTTGCATCTTGATTTTATTATAAATAAAACAAAATACAAAGATTAATATAATTATTAGTATTAATATTATAAAAAAATATTTCATTTTTACACCTTCTATTCATATAAATTATATCAAAATTAATCTATGTATACAACAAATTATATGAAAGAAATTGATATATATGATATAATTAAATAGGTGATATTATGAAAATTAGTATTGGTATATCTGCAAGACATGTTCATCTATGTCAAAAAGATTTTGAAGAATTATTTGGTAAAGATTATTTATTAACAAAAGTAGTTGATTTAAATCAACCTACTATGTTTGCAGCAAAAGAAAAAGTAAGTATTATAACTGAATCCGGTAGAATTGATAATGTTAGAATAGTTGGACCTATAAGATCTTACACTCAAGTTGAGATAAGTAAGACAGATTCATATAAATTAAAATTAAATCCTCCTGTTAGAAGTTCTGGTGATTTAGAAAATTCTGAATCTGTTTATATAGAATATAATGGCAAGAGAATACTTGCAAAGAATTCATGTATTATTGCTGATAGGCATATTCATATTAGAAATTGTGATTTAGATAAATATGGCTTTAAGAATGGTCAAATTGTAAGTCTAAGAGTTAATAATGATATTAAAGGAGCTACATTACACAATGTACATATAAAAGCTACAGATGAAGCTTATTTTGAAGCTCATATAGATTTAGATGATGCTAATGCTAATTTTATAAATGATGGAGATATTGGTGAAATAATAGTTGAATAAAAGAAGTTATTTAATTTCTTTTTTTCTAGGAGTGATAGTATGAAATGGAAAATAGGTAATATAGAAATAGAAAATCAGATAGTGCTCGCACCTATGGCAGGTATATGTAATAGTGCATTTAGAAGAATAATAAAAGAGATGGGAGCAGGTCTTATATATGCAGAAATGGTAAGTGATAAAGCAATAGTATATGAAAATAAAAAAACTACAGATATGCTTTATATGACTGATTATGAAAGACCTATAAGTCAACAAATATTTGGTAGTGATATTACATCTTTTGTAGAATCCGCAAAAATTGTATATGAAAAAATGAAACCAGATATTATAGATATAAATATGGGGTGTCCAGTACCTAAGGTAGCAGTAGGTGCCCAAGCTGGTGCTGCTTTGTTAAAAAATCCAGATAAAATATATGAAATAGTAAGCGCAGTAGTAAAGACAGTACCTGTACCTGTAACAGTTAAGATAAGAAGTGGATGGGATAAAGAACATATAAATGCTATAGAAGTTGCAAAAGTATGTGAAAGTGCAGGCGCAAGTGCTATATGTGTGCATGGTAGAACTAGGAGTCAAAGATATGAGGGATTATCTGATTGGAATATAATTAAAGAAGTTAAAAATAATGTAAGTATTCCTGTAATTGGTAATGGTGATATAAATAGTGTTTATGACGCTAAAAGAATGCTAGAAGAAACAGGTTGTGATGCTATTATGATAGGCAGAGCAGCACTTGGTAATCCATGGTTAATAAGAGATATTGTTAACTATTTAGATAATGGTATTAAACCGAGTGCTATTACTAAAGATGCAAAGATAGATATGTGTATTAAACATATGAATTATTTATTAGAATTTAAACCTGAAAAGGTAGCAATACTTGAAATGAGGAGTCATATTGCATGGTATATAAAGGGATTAACTGGTTCAAATGATATTAAGAGAGAAATATTTAAATCTACTACCAAAAAAGAGGTAATGGATATATTAGAAAGATTTAGATCATAAAGTTTACTTTATGATTTTTTTATATGAATTTATATTACTTTTATAGAATAATTATATAGGAGGTAATATGAATTATTATAATGAAATAAAAGAAAAATTAGTAAATAATGAAATATATGAAAAAGTAAAAGATTATTCAAAAGAAAGAAATAGGGTAATAACATATTTTGAAGTAGGTAAATTATTATATGAAGCAGGAAGTAAATATGGTGAAAATGTAATAGGTAAGTATGCAGAAAAACTAGTAACTGAAGTTGGTAAGAAATATAATCGTAGTACTCTATTTAGAATTAGAAAATTTTATATTTTGTTTAATAATAAAAAAGTGGCTACAACGTGGCAACATTTAAATTGGAGTCAATGCAAATTGATATTACCAATATCAAATATAAATAAAATTAATTATTATATTCAACTTATTATTAATCAAAATATATCTGTTAGAGAACTTAGTGAAAGAATAAAAAATAAAGAATATGAAAGATTAGATGAAGATACTAAGAATAAATTAATAAATAATAA
>CACZSX010000026.1 GCA_902783915.1 uncultured Erysipelotrichaceae bacterium
GAGTATGTTTTTTTACTAAATTTTTATATTCTTCCTTTGTCATATTTCACCTCTTTATTATTATGAAGTGAAATATAATTAATATACAAAAAAATTTATTACATTTAAGTAATAAATTTAAATTGAAAAATATATTGCTATTCTTTATAAACTATCAATGCAGAATAACAATATATTTGATCTTCTCCAGATATTGCCACTGATGTACTATATTTAATATCATAGAGTTCTTTATCTTCTATAAATTCATTTATTTCATCTTCTAAATCTTTTTCATGCTCTTCATCTATTACTTTTACTTTCAAAAAATATCACCAGTAATATTATTACTCGTGATATTTTATTTTTTTGTCGAATATATTATTGTATTTATTTTATTGTATTTATCCTTATACTTGAACAATACTTTAAATGTTATATCTATACTTTCTTCATAAGGAAGATAACCAATTAATATAATACCTTTTACATTATTAATATCCTTATTTATATTATTGGGTATTAGATTATATTTATCATCAAATATACCAGAAGATGGAAATATATCATTTGTATCTTTATCATGTACTATTAATACTTCAATATCTCTTAATTCTTCTTTTGGATTATCTATTATAAGTTTATATATATACTCTTTATCGGTAAATTTGTTTAAATCTATTGATATATCAAATGGTATTTCTCTGCTATTTTCACTTGTATTTAACTCTTTTATATATGAATTATATTTTTTTAATTCTATACTATCACTACTACAAGCACATAATAATAAAATTGAAATTAATAATAATAATTTTTTCATATTATCCTCTATACATAATCTTTTGATATGATTTGCCTAATATGTGATAACAAAGCGGTATTAATACAAATGTAATTACAATTATTATTATAATACCAGTGACTAAACTCTTAATATGATATAAAACAAGTAAATCTATAGTTATTATTATAGAATTTACTATAGATATATCTTTTTCAATCTTTTTAAGGCCAATAAAAGTTATATCTATTCCATATAATTTTTCTATATAATTCATTTCTACTGTTGGAATATTTCTATATTTCTTACTCTTATTTTTAAAATAAAAGTATATCATATTAATTGAAAAAATAATAATTAAAACTATTAAAAATTCTTGTATAATTGTAGTCATAAACACCTCTTTAAAATGACATTCTTATGAATGTCATTATTATTTTATTATATTTGTTCTACATATTCAAGTAACTTTAAGAACATATTTATAAATTTAGCGCCCAATTTATACTTTTTCAGTTTCTTTATTTGAATTCTCTTCTTCTTTATAGTTAGATTACTAAATAATATATTTGCTATCATATCTTTTAATCTTGTTTCTACTTCTAAATCAGATATGATTGTTTCAATATCTTCATTTATAAGTCTTATAGAATCTATTTCTATTGCTTTACCTTTGCAATTTATAGTTAATTGTCCAACTGTTTTTACATCCTTTATTTCTACTATAAAATCATTTTCATCTTCATAACAATTAACTGGTAAATTAATACCACTGAAGTTTGCCACTACTTCATTTGTAGCTCTTGTATTTCTAAATCTAATTTTATAATTTCTAGTAGCAGGAATTATTCCACTTTTTCCTTCTACTGCCCTTATAATTAATGTATAGTTATTCGCTTGATAATTATAATCTATTGATGTTTTTAAGAAATATCCACTCTTATATAAATTAGTTATACCATCATCTTCATATAATGTATATGTATTACTTTTACCTGGGAATACATGTATTTCTAATTCTTCTGGTATTTTTAATGCATTATCAATATGAGTACTCATAGGTATTATTGCTCCACTTCTTGCAAATACTGGATAATCTTCATCTTTATAGAAAGATACATAAGATCCACTTGGGAATTTCTTACCCGTTTTAAAATCATACCATATTCCTTCTGGCAAGTATACTTTATGTATTACTCTATTCATAAGTTCATCTTTATGACTTATAAGTGGTGATACAAGTAATTCCCTACCAAAATAATACTCATTTTTATAATATTCATCATAATATAATTCTTTTTGTTTATGGTATAAAGGTGATACTATTGGAGTACCTTCTAAATGATAATTATATGCTTCAGAATATATATAAGGTATTAATTTATGCCTTAATTGCATGTATTCTTTTACAATAGTATAAGTTCTTATATCCCATCTCCATGGTTCTCTTTTATAGAATCTACCTTTATCTACTGATATTCTAAAGATTGGACTGAAACATCCAAGTTCAATATATCTAATATATAATTCACCATCTTCAACGCCATCATAAAATCCACCAATATCATGACTCCACCATGATACACCTATATTAGCAGCACTTGTATTAATGCCTGGCAATTTTCTTAATGTATCAAAACCAACTTTACTTCTTCCAGAATATAGTACTCCATATCGATGAGGAGCAATAAGTGGATTTCTACTTAAAAGCATACTTCTTTTTGCTTCACTCTTACCCATATCTAGATACATATAATGTGTAAGAAGAAACTGACTTGCACTATTATCGCAATAATCTAACCAGAAGAAATCCACACCTTTTGCTTCTAAAGGATGAATTAATAATTTGAAGAATAAATCAATAAATAATGGATTAAATGGCGCAAATCCAATTGTAGTATTTGGTGGTACTTGAACATATTGCAAAATGTTATTATACATTTCTTCATGTGGATGTATTCCTTCTTTAGGATTTATATTTAATCCTATTCTTACACCTTTATCATGCAAATAATTTATAAAATTACTAGGTTCAGGTATTAATGTTTTATTGAATGTATATCCTGTTTTAAACTTATTTTGTGTAATATGCCAATCCGTATCCATAAGTAAAATAGATATTGGTATTTGTTCTTTTTCAAATCTATTAAATAATTTCTTTAGCGATGCTTCATTATATGCATAGTTTTTACTCCACCAATTACCTAATGCATATCTAGGTAATAATTGTGGTTTACCAGTAAGTGTATAATAATCCTTAAGCGCTAAATCGAAGTCTTCATTATACATAAATAAATATATATCTATACTTTCGCTTCTTTTATTTATAAGATTACCAAATTGATCTATTATTAATGAATTAGAATCATCTATAGATGCAAATCCTTCTATAGAATATATTCCTTTTTGATATGTTTCTTTTCCTTCTAATGATACCAAAGCCCCATTATATGTTTTAATTTCTGGATGACCATAATACCACATACTTTCTGTACCTATTAATGACACTCTTAAACTAGAAGCAGTAATTGGTGATTCTTTAGTATATGCTAGATGAAAATATTTTGTAGTTATTTCTAGATATTTAGAATCTTGAGTTATATCAAATTTTGGCATAGGAAAACGTCTACATAACGCAAGTTGTGTAGGAGCATCTACAAACATTCCATTTTTGCTATATTCTATACGAATTAATCTTTCACTTAATATAGTAAATCTATAATTATTTCCCTTTATTATAGCACTAGGAATAGCTTTTGCCATATCCATATTGAAATGAAATTGCTTCCCTAAATCATTCATCACTAGCACCCTCTATCTTACACAAATATAATAACATTTTTAATAAAAAAAATAAACACTTTTGTGTTTACTCTTTTATTTTTTGAAAACCATATATCATTTTTTTATCACCTGGTGTGATTAAGTATACATCATCCATACTAGTATTATTTAATTTAACACCTTCAAAATTATTTACTACTATAGCATCCGTAAGTATTGTTCCACTTAAATCTTTATCATATATAGTTTGTGGATCTATTAATACGCCTGTAGAACCTTTGAAATTTGTTCTTGTAATGTACACATCATCCAATCTACCAACAATATGTACACCAAATAAAATACAATCTCTCATGTCTTTATTAAAAATAGTTTGAGGATTTAAGCATACGTTTAACATTCCTGTAAAATTTATACCTCTAGCATTTAAATTATCAAAAAAAACATTAGAATAATCAATTCTATAAATTATATCATCAGGTATATCTAATCTTTTTTCACCAGTTATAGGATTTATATCAAATAATATATTATCTAATCTTTTACTATCCCCTTCTAGTAAAAAGAACCCTTCTTCATCGCTATTTCTAATCTTGTTAAATATTTGTTCTCTTCTTTCCTGCCTTAAAACACTATTAAATTCTTTTTTAAATTTCTTTTTCCTATATTTTAAATCTTGTATTGTTTCTTCTAAGCTCATAAAACCTCCTATAATCTTATTGGACTAAAATCAATTTCAAACTTATTAATACTATTAATCTTTATATTATCCTGTAATTTATTTAATACTTCATATAATTTATCTTTATCTTTATATTTTATTAATAATTGAAATTTATAA
>CACZSX010000027.1 GCA_902783915.1 uncultured Erysipelotrichaceae bacterium
AATATCAAAGAAGCTGTTAGTTATTTATCAGGCAATAAAAGAATAAAAGGATATATAGTTAATGAAATAAAATATGTTTCTTTGATAATAGAAAATCTGTATATTACATTTTTAAATAAAAAATCAAAACTTGATAACAGCATGTGTGATAATATTATCTCTGTAGCTGGATATGTAGAATTAATTAATACTATGTATTATGTGGCTAATTCAACAGGCGAAACTAAAAGAATAGAAAGTTACTTTTATGGAGAAAAGAATAAAAAATATCTAGAAAAGCAAAAGGAATTAATGATAAGCGATTTTAAAGAATTACAGTCAAATAAAGATGAATTATCTAGATCTATAAAAATTATTTCGAAGGAATTAGATAAACAACTAGAAGAAAATAATTACACAGAAATGGTAAATAAAATACTAAACTCATGAGAGAATTACAAGCAGTAGAAAACAACTCTACTGTCTTTTTTAGGTACAATTTAGGTACAAAAATACTAAAAAACCACGGTAAATGACGGTTTATATCAATATAAAAAGGCCCATATTTAAAGGGCTTAACACAAATTGGTCTCTTCTAACTGAAGAGAGCAGGCCCCCCTGAAGAGAGCAAATAAATAGAATACATTTGTATTCTATTTTAATAATTTAATAAAATTTTTAATAATTATATTATTTAGTCTTGTATGTTCTATTAGACATACTAGATCTTTTTCTTCTATATTGAATGTAGTTTTTAATTCAAATAGTTCTTTATTATCTAATTTATTTTGTACATATTCTTTTACTACTAATCCTACTCCTAATCCATTTTGTGCACAATCTTCTATTATTAAGTCATTACCTATTTCCATTAATGGATGAATAATTATATTATTTGTATTACAAAATTTATTAAAATTTTTTCTATTACTTGCTTTAAATGGTAATAGTATTAGTGGTAATGTTTCTAAATCTTTTTTATTTATTCTTTTATTTGTTTCTTTATTTGTTACAAGAATATCATGTAATTTTTTTATTTTAATTGTATCAAAGTTATCTGGTATGTTATTTGGTAAATGAGTAAATACTATATCTACTAATCCTATTTGTGCTCTTTTTATTAATTCTTCTGTTACTACTGTATGTACTATTACATTTATATTTGGATATAGTTCATGAAATTCTTTTATATATGGCATTAAGTATCTCTGCATTATGGTATTTCCTGCACCTATATTTATAGTACCTTTTTCCATATTATTTAAACTAGTTAAATCTTCTTCTGCAGATATTATTAAATCCATTGCTTGTTTTATTTTTTCATATAATAATTCACCTGCATTATTTAGTGATACTCCATTATTATTTCTATTAAATAGAGTAGTATTTAAATCACTTTCTAATGCCTTTATTGATTTAGATACTGCAGGTTGACTTACCATTAATTCATTTGCTGCTTGTGTTATATTTCCATTTTTTGCAACATAGTAAAATATTTTATATAGTTCTAAATTTGTTTTCATAAATCCTCCATAACTAATAGTTATAACAGATATAACAAATATGTATTTTGATTATAGCATATGAGTGATTATAATACAACTTGTTTGCAAACAAAATATTATAAGGAGGGTTTAATGGGAAGATCAATGTTAGAAAGACTTAAGGCATTAAGAGCTTCATATGAAGTAGATGCAGTATGTTTTCTTAATGATGGCAGTGTAAAAACTGATAGAAAGAGTTCTAAAGCAATAGATAGTTTTTATTCTTTTGATAGAATTAAAGATACTTTTTTTGATGCTGTCAGAGTTTATTCAGAAAAAACTGATTTTGATTCTGCTGATATGCAATTATTACTTGGACTTGTATATAGTAGTAGTGATGTTGGTGAAGATTATAAAATCAAAGAAAATGCTGAACCTATGAAAGATGTAGTTCGTTTCTATACTGGCAAGATTAATAGTTATTTAGATGATGAAAGAGTTAATGATAGAAACTTTGATTGGCCAAGTAATGGTTATATAAGTTTTAGAAGTTTAATGTCTTTAATTAAAAGAAGTGGCTTAGAGTATACTGGTCCTGAATCTTTTGATGAACTTAAAGAAAGAATTCTTGCTGGTGAAACATTTGAGATTAAAGTAACTGCTAATTTAAATAAAGAAAAAGGTAAGTCATTAGTAAAAAGAGCTAAATAGCTCTTTTTATTTGTTAAAAAATTTTAACATATTCATTATATATGTAATATGTTATACTATAATTGGTGATGGTATGTTTAGAGGTAATTATAATTTCTTTGAATATAAATATAATATAATTGGTTATACTGGACAAGATTATGGTGGCTTTGCTCAGAAGTTATATTTAATAATATCAGTTATATTAATGATTATATTATTAGTTAGTTTAAGAAAGAGTTCTAAAGAAAAGGTATTAAAAATAATTAGAGGTATAAGTATATTTTTAATATTATTTTATATTGGTAAAACTACTTGGGAATCTATTTATGATATTAAGTTATCTGGATCTTTTAATACTGGTTTATTACCATTTGATACTTGTTCTATTCCAATGCTTGCAGGTTTAATAGCAGGTTTTGGTAAGGGTAAGATAAAGAAGTATGCAGAATGTTGGTTATGTACTGGTGGTATAGTAGGTGGGTTTGCTACCATGTTATTTTTAAATGCATTTAAGTATTATCCATTTTTCTCATTTGGGGCATTTTATTCAATGATATGGCATTTTTTAATGGTATTTTTAGGATTATTATTAATTGTTACTAATTATGTGGATACAGATTTTAAAACAGTTTTAAATGGATATATATTTCATGTAATAATATCATTAATTGTAATACCAATAGATTTTATATTTAATTTTGATTTTATGTTATATAAAGATTTAGGTGGTGTACCTATATTTGAAGGTATTGCTTCTAAATTAACGTCTATGAATTTACAATTATTAAATCCAATATTAATGCTTATATTATATTTTATAGCATTTAATATTGTGCTAATGATACCTATGTTAATTAAAAAGATTAGAGTACAATTATTCACATAATTGTACTTTTTTCATACATTAATATAGGTGATAATAATGAATGGTAAGAAGATAGTTGTAGATGCAGGTCATGGAGGAAGTGATCCAGGTGCAACTGGAAATATTATTGAAAAAGAATACAATTTAAAGATAGCTAATTATATTTATAATCGTTTAAAAGAATTAGGAGTACCAGTAGCTATTACAAGAACTACTGATGTTGCTATTACTCCTACAGATAGAGTAAATAAAATTTTAAATGCTTTTGGTAATAGTGATGATGTAATAGTACTTTCTAATCATTTAAATGCAGGTGGAGGTACAGGAGCTGAAGTAGTTTATGCACTTAGAAATAATGATACTTTATCTAAATTAATATTAGAAGAATTAAGTAAAGAAGGACAGAGTATTAGAAAATGGTATCAAAGAAGATTACCGTCTGATCCATCTAAAGATTATTATTTTATACATAGAAATACTGGTAGAACAGAACCTGTATTAATAGAGTATGGATTTGTAGATAATGCAAAAGATGCAAATTTTATAAAAAATAATTGGCAAGATTTAGCTGAAGCTACAGTAAGAGCAGTACTAACATATATAGGAGCGCCATATGATATGGTTGGTGAAAATAGTATATATGTAGTACAAAGAGGAGATAGTTTATATAGTATTGCTAAGAAATTTAATGTAAGTATAGATAATTTAAAATCAGCAAATAATTTACAAAACAATTTAATTAGAATAAATCAAAAATTAGTAATACCCGGATTTACTGATACAAGTGGTTCAAATATTAACTATGTAGTACAAAAAGGAGATACATTATATTCTATTGCTAATAAATATAATACTACCATAAATGACATCAAGTCATTAAATAATTTAAGTTCTAATATACTAAGTGTTGGTCAAAACTTAAAGATACCAGCAAAAAGAGAAGAAGTAATTATTGATGAAAATATGCCTATTAATACATATACTGTAAAAGTAGGTGATACTATATCTACTATTGCTGATGATTATAATATAAGTGTTACTGATTTAATTAATTATAATAATTTAACTGATTATGAGTTGTATGAAGGTCAGATATTAAGAATACCTACTATTAAAGAAAATAATAATACTTATATAGTTAAAAGGGGAGATACATTATATAGTATAGCTAGACTTTATAATACTACTATAGATAACTTAAGGAGATTAAATAACTTAGATGGTAATAATTTGCAAATAGGCCAAACTTTAATTATAGAAGAAGATACACCAATAACTAATACATATGTAGTTAAAAGGGGAGATACATTATATAGTATAGCTAGACAACTAAATACAACT
>CACZSX010000028.1 GCA_902783915.1 uncultured Erysipelotrichaceae bacterium
ATTAAATAAAGCTGTTGCACAAGTCCATGCAACACTTGTATTAAAGGCAGTAGAAGATTTAGATATAAGTTCTGAATCTAAAAAGAAGGTAATAAGAACTTTAGTTCAAAAAGCTAAAGAAGATGCAATTAAAGAAGAAAAAGAAAATAAGAAAAAAGGTATCGAGATTGCCTATTAATTCTTATTTTCTATTAATTGTGGAGAGATTGACTGTTATCAAGTAATTCTTTAAATTTAAAATATTGTTTTTTTGTTATTACTTTTTTACCATTAATGATATTTCTAATTGAATTAATATTTCTATTCATTCTTTTTGCAAATTCAATTGTTGTTATGTTTTCTTTTTTTATATAATTTTTTATTAAATAAGGTACATCATTATTTATAAAATTATAATATTCAAATATATTATTATCTAATTTACTTTTGTTTTCAAAACAATTTTTTATTTCGATATATTTTTCAAATTTTTTTCTAGATATAGTTGATTGATCTTTTTCCCATTTAATGATTGTTTTAGGATAAACATCTATCATATTTGCAAAATCTATAAGTGCAATATTGTACTTGATTCTAAAATCAAATATTTCATGTTGTTTTTTCTTTAGTATAAATTCCAAGTAATCATCATTTATTTTTATTTTATCCTTAATATCTAGATAATCAATTATACTAGTTATTATAGTTGTATTATGCAATTGTTTGTAAGTTTTATTTTCAATTTGTTTAATAGTACATGAATCTACACCAAGTGTTCTAGCTAATTCTTCTTGCGTGATTCCTTTTAATTGTCTAGCATATTTAATTTGGTTTCCTAATGTACTATTTTCATCAATGTTAATTGTTTTAATGTCATCCTTAACAAATAATGTATATGTATCATTTATTAAATTGAAACTTTTAAGAACATTATTTACTAGTGTTATTGACTCTCTTATGTCCATTATGTGAGGTGTGCATTTTCAATACATCTTGCACAATATGTAGTTAATTTTGCACCATTACTTTTAGAAAAAGAATCAATTCCTTTAATTAATCCAATTGTACCAATACTTATTAAATCATCTAAATTATCTCCTTTTTCACCATATTTTTTAACAATATGTGCTACTAATCTAAGATTATGTTCTATAAGGATTTCTCTAGATTTATCATTACCATTACTCATTTCTTTTATGTGATAAATTTCTTCTTCTTCACTTAAAGGATCTTTAAACACCTGATTTTGATATGCTCCTGTTAAAAGCATATTTTTAATTAAAATAGTAAATAATTCAAACATAATTCACTTCCTAATACATTTTACTCATTAATATTTATTTTATTAATTATAAAAATTTTAGAAATAAAATTAATGACAATGAGTAGTAAATTAAAGTGTCAAAATTGACTTTACATATTGCATATGATATTATTAATGAGTAGGGATGTGATTTTATGGAACAAGATAAATATGAATATTTTAGTATGGTTGCTATGTTTTATGAAATGGGCAAATGGGATGAAGAAACAGTTATAAAAAAAGTTGAATCATATGCGAAAGATAATGAAATTGATATAAAGGTAATAAAAGATTTTCTAGGAAGATTAATTAAAAAGAAAGAACATACAATTGAAGAAAAAAGATCTTTTTTAGGAGCAATAAAGTTTAATAATGGGGAACCAAAATATGGTGATGCTGTTAATGTAATGAGTGATGAAATGGTAGATAAGTATTATGAAATTGAGAGTCAAGCAATTGGAATCGAGGCTACTGAAAAACTTCATAATAATTTGTCAAATGTTACAGAAGAAAAAACAAATAAAGAACAAAATAATACTTCAGTACAGTCTGAGGAGTCTAAAAAGGGCGATGATACATATCCGATGAAAGGTGGAGAACGTTTCGTAGTAAATCCTTCTAGCAATAATACAAGTACAGCAAGCAATGATCAAAATAAACAGGCAGAAACGCCAAAACAAGAACCAACTACTGAGGAAGATTATCAGCATGTTGCAGAAAATATGCATACTGTTGAAAATGATAGTAATGTTAGGCATGTTGATGCTTCACCTGAAAGAATAGAAAAATTAAAGAAAAGTAAGACGAGAGCAAAACAATTCTTCCTAAAAGCAGGAGTTGTTGTAGCAACATTTGCAGTTGCTTCTGGTTTCGCTATTCCTTTAGTAGGCGGATATTTGATACTTGCTAGCCAAATTAAAAATGGTACATATAAAATACCTGGTAAAGTAGGAGTAACTATTAAAAAAGTAGTAGAAGGTATAATGGATTTAGGTAAAACACCTGAAGAAAAACAAGAGGCAAGAGAAGAAAGGGGAAAATCTAGATGATAAAAGAAGATACAATAATTAAATTAGATGATGATAAAGAATATTATGTTTTAGATAGTATGATGAAAGATAATAATAATTTTATTATGATTGGAGAGATAGATCCTATTAAGGATGAAATTACTAATAATGTAAAAATAATGTTTTATGACTCAATTAATAATAAAGTTAGAAAGATAACGGATCCAACATTACTTTATCAATTGGTTGTATCTTTTGCAGATAGAGAATTGCAAAATGAATAAGTACAAAAGTATTTATTCTTTTTTTTTAATATGATATACTTAAATTGAAAGAGAGTGATGGTATGATTGAACTATATAAACCAGATGTATATAAAAAAGATATTTATGCCATCGATTATAAGAAATTGAAATCAATTGGTATAAAATGTATATTATTTGATTTAGATAATACACTAGTGCCTTATTATAGAAAGGGCCCATCAAGAAAGATAAAAGATTTTATTGAAAATATAAAGGATATCGGGTTTAAGGTAATACTTTTTTCTAATTCTAGTAAAAAGAGATTAACACCATTTAAAGATATATTAGAACTTGATTGTTCTGCATCTAGTCATAAACCTTTTTCAAAAAAATTTAAAAAAGTATTAACTGAATATAAGTATTCTGAAAGTGAAGTTGCTATAATTGGAGATCAGATTCCTATGGATATATTTGGTGGGAATAGAATGGGAATATTTACAATACTTGTAACTCCAATATCTAAAAAAGAACTTATATGGACTAAATTTAATAGGTTATATGAAAAAATGATAATAAAGAAGATGGAGAAAAAAGGGATCTTTAAAAAAGGTGAATATTATGAGTAAGAAGTGTATTGGTTGTGGAATTGAATTACAATGCAATGATCCATATGAAGATGGATATGTTAATCCTGAAATGTTTGAAAATACTATAATGTGTAGGAGATGTTTTAGATTAAAACATTATGGTGAATATAAGGTTACTAATAAGTCTAATTCTTTTTATAAAGGTATAATAAAAGAAATTTTTAGAATGGATGAGTTAGTAGTACATATAGTAGATATTTTTAATATGGGTAATATGAATGATATATATAGTAAAATATATTCTAAAGCAATACTAGTAATATCAAAGATAGATATATTACCTAAAAGTATTAATGAAGATAAATTAATTGAATATTTTAAGAAAAAGTATCCAAAATATGTAGATATTATAGCAATAAGTAGTGATAAGAATTATCATATGGATGAATTATTAATGCTTATGATGAAACATAAAAACAGTAATGAAGTATATATACTTGGTAATACAAATGCAGGGAAAAGTACTTTTATAAATAAAATGATTAAGAACTATACTGATAGGAATACTTTTATAGTAACAAGTTGTATGCCATCAACTACATTGAATGTAATATCCATTAAAATAAATAATGATTTAACACTTCTTGATACTCCTGGTATAGTATATAGTGGTGATTTAATTACTAAACTTCCTGAAGAAGTAGTAAAACATATAAATATAAAACATGAAATAAATCCAAGAATATATCAGGTAAAAGAAAAAGAAGCGCTTGTGCTTAATGATATCGGTAGAATTCATATATTAAATGATAGTAATATATCTATATATATTTCTAATAATATAGATATAGATAAAGCTAATTTTGATAATAATTTAAAATATAAAGATCTTGAACGTACTAAAATTAAAGTATTAGAAGGTCAAGATTTAGTTATAGAAGGGTTATGTTTTATAAAAGTTAGTAATGATACTATGTTTGAAGTGTATATGCCAGAAGGTGTAGATATTCATACAAGGGATAGATTAATATAATAAATAAAGGTTTGTGCCTTTATTTTTATTTTAGAAAATGGTATTATTATTATGATAGGAGGATATATGATAAGAGGATTGAAATTAGAAGGCAAAAAAGAAATGTCATTATCTGAAGAAATAATAGATTTTTCATCACCAAGTAGAGTATGTGTTCCACTTATGAACAATAATACTTCTTGTGAATGTTTAGTAAAAAAAGGTAAAAAAGTAAGAAAAGGTACTATAATTGGAATTAGAAAAAACATGGATTTTCCTATATTATCTCCAGTAAGTGGAACAGTAATTGGTATAGATAAATGTTTATATTTAAATGGAGAAGAAGTAGATTGTGTAGTAATAGAAAATGATAAAAAAGAGAATGTAATAAAAAAGACTTTGGTTAAAGATATTACTAAGTATACTAAAGATGAATTTGTTGAATTACTAAGAAAGTGTGCTGTTACTGGTATGGGTGGTAGTGATTTTCCTACATTCTTTAAATATAAAAGTGATGCATCGTTTTTAATAGTTAATGCAGTTGAATGTGAACCATATTTAACTGCTGATATGATGCTTGTAAAATTAAAAGCAGAAGTTATATTAGAAAGTATTGATGCTATTAGAAAAATTAATAATATTAAAAAATGTTTTATTGCTTTTAAAGAAAATAATGAAATTGTGAGAAATGCTTTTTTAGAATATATAGGTAATTATGAAAATATAATTTTAAGCCCAGTTAAAAATATATATCCTATGGGTTGGGAAAGACATCTTGTTAAAAGTGTATTAAATTTAGAATATGATAGATATCCTAGTGAAGTAGGAGTAATAGTGAATAATGTTTCTACTATATTTGCTATATATAAAGCATTAAAATTTCAAAGAAATATTACTAAAAGAATAGTAACTATTACTGGTGAAGGATTTACAGAACCTATAAATGTATTAGTAAAAGTTGGTACAGATATGTCATCAATAATTAAGAAGATTGGTAAATATAGAGGCGATAAATTAAAGTTTATTGCTGGTGGTCCTATGATGGGGACAGCATTACCAACTGATCATGTGGTAGTATCTAATAATTTGGGCGCTGTTACAATAATAAGCGATACATTGGATGAGATAAATGAGTGCATGGGATGTTCTAGATGCATAAAGGTATGTCCTGCAAAATTATGTCCTGCACTTATAATGAAAAATATTAATAATGTTGATGAATTAAAAAAATTACATCCAGAATTATGTGTAGAATGTGGACTATGTTCATATGTTTGTCCTTCTAAATTAGGACTTAGAGATTCTGTAATAAATGCTAAGAAGAAGGTGAAATAATGAAGTTTATAAAAGAAAATGGACCGCATATAAAAAATAGTGATACCACTAGTAAAATAATGACTAGATTTTTAATTTCGCTTATACCAATAGTATGTTTTGTAATATTTAAAAATACAGTATTAGTATATTTTTTCACTAGTGAAACATTAATTAGTGTTTTACATCCTATATTTATGATAATAGTTGGAGTTTTAACATCATTTATAAGTGAATTATTATGGTTTAAATTAGTAAATAAGACTAATATTAAAACTAGCTTTTTAGAATTATATAGATCATTTAGCATAATACCGGGTTTATTACTTGCATTAGTATTACCTATTAATACTCCTTTATGGATAGTAGCATTTGGTGCCTTCTGTGGGACTATAATTGGTAAAATGTTATATGGAGGATTTGGACAAAATATATTTAATCCAGCACTTATAGGATATTTATTTATAAGTGTGTCTTATAATGCATTATTGGGAAGCCCTTTAAATGCATATGAACTTGATACATTAGCAGGTGCAACTCCACTTACTAATTTAACAAGTTTAAATTATTTTGGTACTTATGATTCTATAGTTGGTAGTTATGGAACGCTTCTTAACTTTTTCTCTGGTACAATTCCTGGTACATTAGGTGAAGTATCTAAGTTATTAATATTAATAGCATTTATATATTTAGTAATTACTAAAACTATCAAATGGAGAATACCAACTACATATGTAACTACAGTATTTGTTGTTACTTGGATTATTGGCAATAGTTTAGGACTAGGTATATGGTATCCACTATTTCATATATTAAGTGGTGGGCTTTTATTTGGTGCAGTATTTATGGCAACAGATCCAGTTACAAGCCCGTTAACACCAATTGGACAAGTATTACACGGAATAAGTTTAGGTCTACTTACAGTAGTCATAAGATTTTTAACACCATATCCAGAAGGTGTAATGACTAGTATATTATTTATGAATATGCTTGTACCACTATTTGATAAGATAGGAGTACGATTAAGATACAATATTAAAAGAATATATATTCCAATACTTATATATTTAGTTATTACAATTCTATTAATAATAAATATTATCTCTAATATAAATAATAATAAGACAAATGGTATAGATGATGTGGGTAATAAAGTTAAAATAATAGAAATAAAGAAAGATGGTAATAAAAAAATATATAATGTTACATCTAAAGGATGGGGAACAATAAAAGCAGAAGTAGAAGTTGTTGATAAAGAAATAAAATCAATAATTGTTACAGATAAAAAAGATGAAACACAATGGAATGAATTAGAAAAAGTAGATTATATATATAAAGTTATAACTAATCAGAAGGATATTAATAAATTAGATGCAGTATCAGGTAGTACATTCTCGTCTGAAGCAATAAAAAATATTATTAAGAAAGTACTTAGTGAGGAATTAAAATGAAAAATAAAATAAAGAATATACTAGTTTTAACAATTGTAGCATTTGTTTGCTCAGTACTTATTTATATAGTATGGAGGTTCTTATGAAAAAAATATTTAGTTATTTATTTAAAGAAAATCCTGTATTTGTTTTGGTATTAGGATTATGTTCTGTACTTGCTGTAACTACTACTTTTGAAAGATCATATATGATGGGTGTAGTAGTACTTGTAATACTAGTACTATCTAATTTAATAGTATCATTAATAAGAAAAATTGTAAGTGAAGAAATTCGTATACCTGTATATATAATTATAATATCTACTTTGGTAACAATAACTGAATTAATACTAAATAAGTATAGTAAGCCTCTATATGATGCGTTTGGTATATATTTACCTCTTATTGTAGTAAATTGTGTAGTACTTGGAAGAGCACTTTCATATGCATCTAAAAATAAGGTATTAGATAGTATAAAAGATGGCTTTAAATCGGGATTGGGTTATTTAGTGGCAATTTCTATAATTGGATTATTAAGAGAATTATTAGGGAATGGTACAATTACAATTATGAATGATATATCTGGTATTACTGGATATAAAGAAATATTACATATATTTAATAATGTAGTTATACCTAATAAACTATTTTTAACTAGTGGGGGAGCGTTTATACTTTTAGGAATAGTGATAGGTATAATTAATGGAAGAAGGAGTGAGGTATGAATATAATTACAATATTTATAACAACACTTATTACAGAAAATGTAATACTTACTAAATTTTTAGGAATATGTTCGTTTTTAGGCACAAGTAATAAAGAAAAAAATGCACTTGGAATGGGTATATCTGTAACTTTTGTTGTATTAATATCTACAATACTTACATATTTAATAAATAAATTTATACTTATACCAACAAATAGTGCATATTTACAAACAATAACATTTATATTAGTAATTGCATGTTTTGTTCAAATTACTGAACTAATAATAAAAAAATATTTTAAAGATTTATATAAATCTTTAGGAATATATTTACCACTAATTACTACAAATTGTGCAGTATTTGGTATAATACTTACAAATATTAGATCAAATTATAATTTAATAGAATCTATATCTAATGCTTTAGGTAGTTGCCTTGGATTTGTATTAGTACTATACATATTTACATTATTAAGAGAAAAAATAGAAAATAATGATATATTAAAATCATTTAAAGGAATACCAATAGCACTTATAACTGCTGGTATAATGGCATTGATATTTGGGAGATTAGTATGAGTTATATATTTCTTATAGTACTTATTCTGATTACAATAATTTTATTTAAAAAAAATAGATCTTGTAATTGCACTTTATGCAATAAATGTGAGGTGAAAAAATGATAGGAGTAATTTCTTTTACTTTAATAGCATTTATATTTGCAATATTAATAGTATTATTAAATGGGTATCTATTTAGTGACGATGAAAAATTATCTAAATTAGAAGAAATGTTACCAGGATATAATTGTGGTAGTTGTGGTTTTGGTAGCTGTAAAGGTATGGCCAAAGCTATATTGAAAGATAAAGAAGCTGTATATAAATGTAGACCATTAAGGGACAAAGAAGAAATATTAAAGTATCTGGGTGAGTAGTATGAATTATAAAAAAAATAATGTTGTAATTGTTACAATAGTATCTTTATTATTTATATTGAGTTCAGCAATAGTTTACTTTGTATTTTTTGTAGATAAAACTACAAATGATAATGCAAAAGACAGTATATATGTAAAAGTAACTGACAAAGATATAATTGATGAACTTAAAGAAGTAATAATAAGTAATAATTTAATTGAATTGGCAAGATATGAAAAGAATATTGATAATATCAATACTATGAACAATTCTCAAAAATTAAATATGGCATTCAATAAAATAATTAATGATAAAAAATATAATTATGATGAAAAAATAGATGCAAATCTATTAGAAGAATATTTTAAAAATAATTTTAAGGATATGATATATTACAACAATGAAAATATATTATGTTCATGTAAAGAAAAATTATATATATATGATAAGAAAACAAATACATACGAATATAATATTGAACACAGTGAGCATTTAATTTACAAAACTGATCCATATTATATAAAAGTATTGAGTGTAGATAAGAAAAATGATACATATATTATTAAAGTGACTTATGTATGGAGTACTTATAGTATAGATGGATATACAAATGTAGGTTATGCTTCTTATAATGATTCTTTAAATAGGCAAAATAAGTTGTTTGAAATTGAAGTGCCAGATATAAGTGTTAATTATAATCTACCTATAGATTCTACTATAGAAATAAATAAAGATATGTATGCAATAAAAGAAATTGAAACTAATTATGAATTATATAAAAATAAATTACATAAATATACATATACTTTTATAAGAGAAAACGATATATATAAGTTATTAAGTTTTAAATTTGAAAAATAATTATAAAATAGTTGACAATAATATATATTTATAATATAATTTAATGCGTAAGAAAAGGAAAGAGATGTATCCACATCCACCTGAGAGCGAGTAGTTCTAGGTATGAAGCCATAATTAATATATTTATGAGTTTTAATAGTGGATACATTGTATCTACTTTTTTAATGGAGGTGCTTACTATAGCAAAGGAAAGAGACTTACCAATAAATGGTGAGATAAGATGTAATCAAATGCTTGTAATTGGCCCTAAAGGTGAACAATTAGGAGTAAAAACAAAAAGTGATGCTTTAACATTAGCAGATTATGCTGGATTTGATCTAGTACTTATTAATGAAAATGGTAATCCACCAGTTGCAAAACTTATGGATTATAAAAAATATAAGTATGAGAAAAAGAAAAAGCAAAAAGAAAATGATAAGAAGCAAAGAGAATCAAGTTTTGAAGTAAAGGAATTCAGATTATCTGTAACTATAGATAAACATGACTTTGAAACTAAGATGAATAATGCTAGAAAACATTTACAAAAGGGTAATAAAGTAAAAGCATCAATAAGGTTTAAGGGAAGACAACTTGCACATACAGAACTTGGTGAAGAAGTACTAAATAGATTTGCTGAAGGTCTTAGTGATGTTAGTGAAGTTGAAAGTAAACCAAAATTTGAATTTAAATCTATGTTTATGGTTTTAGCACCAAAAAAATAAGGAGGAAATATTTATGCCAAAATTAAAGACACATAAAGGTACAAAGAAAGTATTAAAAGTTCGTAAGGGTGGAACTATATCAATTGGAAGACCAGGTAGTAGACACAATACTGGTAAGAAAAATGCAAATGTAAATAGAAAAAACAGAAAAGGATCAGTTTTAAGTCATTCTGATGCAAAGAGATTAAAAACTGTAAAATATAATTAGGAGGGTTATTCATGGCAAGAGTTAAAGGTGGAACAGTAGCAAGAGCAAGAAGAAAGAAAATCTTAAAAGAAGCTAAAGGTTATTTTGGAAGCAAACACAGATTATTTAAAACAGCTAAAGAACAACTTTTACATTCTGGTGTTTATGCATATAGAGATAGAAGACAAAAGAAAAGAGATTTTAGAAAATTATGGATTACAAGAATTAATGCTGCTTGTAGAGAAAATGAAATTAGTTATTCTAAATTCATAAATGGATTAAATAAAGCTGGATTAACAATAAATAGAAAGATGTTAGCAGAACTTGCAATAGATAATCCAAAAGCATTTACAGATTTAGTTGATATAGCAAAAGATGCTTTAACTGGTAAGGAATATAAACCAGCTAAAGTGGCTTTAGAAAAGAAAACTACTAAAGTAGTTAAAGAAGAAAAGAAGGACGAACCTGCAAAGAAAGCATCTACTAAAAAGGTAGAAGAAAAACCAACTGTAAAGAAAGCACCTGCTAAAAAGGCAGAAGCAAAACCAGCTGTAAAGAAAGCACCTGCTAAAAAGGCAGAAGCAAAACCAGCTGTAAAGAAAACAACTACTAAAAAAGCAACAAAATAATTATAAAAACAATAGCATTTATATTGCTATTGTTTTGTTTTGTACTATAATTTAAATGGTGGTATTATGAAAATAATTATAATTATATTAAGTGTTTTTATGTTATCAGGATGTAAACCCAAAATTATAGAAACGGATGTTATCCCTTTCAATATTGATACTACTATAGATGTATATGACAATATTTATTTGTATGATTTGTTAAATAATATTGATGGAATTGAAATAATAAGTGATAACTATAGAATTGATACTGATGTAATTGGCAAAAAAGAATATGAAATAGTATATAAATTAGATAAAAAAATTTATTCTTATAAATATGAAATTGATGTAATAGATAATACATATCCTATTGTATTTAGCGGTACAAATAGAACTGTATTGAAAGGGTATGATAAAGATATATGTAATTTAATTACATATGGTGATAACTATACTGGTAATTTAAAATGTGAGATTGTTGGAAATTATGATGTTAATAAATTGGGTACTTATAATTTAATATATAATATATCTGATAGTAGTAATAATGTTACTAGTGTAAATGTTACTTTAAATGTAGTAGATAAAATTAATAGTAGTACATATCATAATAATTTAACCACTCCTATATCTGAAATGTTAGAGTTATATAAAGATGATGATAATGAAATAGGAATTGATGTATCTGAATGGCAAGGAGATATAGATTTTGATAAAGTAATGGATGCAGGTGTTACTTTTGTAATAATGAGGATTGGAGTTCAAACTGATAATGGCGAACCAAAATTAGATGGAAAATATTTAGATAATATCAAAAATGCTAAAGAAGCGGGTTTAAAAGTAGGTGTATATTTATATTCAATAACTGATAATATAGAAGATGCTAAAAAACAAGCTTTATGGGTAATAGACAAATTAAATGGTGAGTCATTAGAACTTGGTGTTGCATTTGATTGGGAGAATTGGAAATATTGGAATGAATATAAAATAAGTTTTCATGATATTAATGAGATTGCAAATACATTTATGGATACTATTGAATCAAATGGATATAAAGCAATGTTATATGGCAGCAAGTTTTATTTAGAAAAAATATGGGAAACTAGTTATCCTATTTGGTTAGCGCATTATATAGATGATAAAACTGATTATAATGGTGATTATATAATATGGCAACAATGTAGTAATGGGCTAATTGATGGGATTAATGGATTTGTAGATATGAATATAATGAAAAAGTGTTAAATTTAAGCCATTTTTGGCTTTTTTTATTATTTTATGATAAAATATTATTGGTGAAACATATGAAAGATGTAATACAAAAAATATATGAATATTCTTTAGAAGAAATAATGGGAGAAAGATTTGGAAGATATTCTAAATATATAATTCAAGATAGAGCTATTCCTGATGTTAGGGATGGTTTAAAGCCTGTTCAAAGAAGAATATTGTATTCAATGTATAAAGAAAAAAATACATTTGAAAAACCATATAGAAAGAGTGCTAGAAGCGTTGGAGATATTATGGGTAAATATCATCCACATGGTGATAGTTCTATATATGATGCTTTGGTAAGACTAAGTCAATGGTGGAAGAGTAATACACCATTTGTAGATATGCATGGTAATAATGGATCTATTGATGGTGATAGTCCAGCAGCAATGCGTTATACTGAAGCAAGACTTAGTAAAATTGCAGGAGAAATGCTTAAGGATATAGATAAAGATACAGTAGTGTTCGCGCCAAACTATGATGATTCATTACTTGAACCTACTATACTTCCTGCTAGATTTCCTAATCTTCTTGTAAATGGTGCTACTGGTATAAGTGCTGGATATGCTACTAATATTCCACCTCATAATTTGGGTGAAGTAATTGATGCAACTATATATAGGATTGAATATCCAAATAGTAGATTAGAAACAATAATGAATATAGTTAAAGGCCCAGATTTTCCTACTGGTGGTATAGTTGAAGGAATAGATGGTATTAAAAAAGCTTATGAATCTGGTAAGGGTAAGATTGTAATTAAATCTAAAGTAAGAGTTGAAACAATTAAAGGTAAAACAAGCATAATAATAGATGAAATACCATTTGAAGTAAATAAAGCTATGCTTGTTAAATCAATAGATGAGATTAGAGTAGATAAGAAAATAGATGGTATGATTGAAGTAAGAGATGAATCGGATAGAGATGGTATTCGTATTGTAATAGATGTTAAAAAGGATGCTAACACTGATTTAATACTTAATTATTTATATAAAAATACTGAACTTCAAGTATCATATGGCTTTAATATGATTGGTATTGAAAGTAGGAGACCTAAATTACTTGGTTTGCTTGATATGTTAGATGCATATATTGCTCATAAGAAAGAAGTTACAATAAAGAAAAATGAGTTTGATTTAGCGCATGCAGAGGCAAGAATGCATATTGTTGAAGGTTTAATTAAAGCAATAAGTATATTAGATGAGGTAATAGCAACTATTAGAAAAAGTAAGAATAGAGTAGATTCAGAAGCTAATTTAGTAGCTAATTTTGGCTTTACTGAAAAGCAAGCTAAAGCAATAGTTGAATTACAACTTTATAGATTATCTAATACTGATATAACTGAATTACAAGAAGAAATGAAAAATTTAGGTATTATTATAAATACATTAAAAGGTATTTTAAATGATGAAGAAAAATTAAAAGGATTCATGAAAGATGAATTAAAGAAAATAAAAAAGGAATATGCAACTGATAGAAAAACTGAAATTAGAGATGAAATTACAGAAATAAATATTGATAAAGAAGATTTAATATCTAAAGAGGATGTAGTAGTAGTAGTTACTAAAGATGGTTATGTAAAAAGGGTATCTTTAAGAAGTTATTCATCTAGTAAAGATGAAGATACTTTAGTAAAAGATGGTGACTATGTAATTGGAATGTATGAAGTTAATACTACCGATACAATACTTATATTCACTAATTTGGGTAATTATTTATATGTACCTGTATATGAACTCCCTGATTCAAAATGGAAAGAATTGGGTAAACATATAAGCAATATAATACCTTTAAGAGAAGGTGAAGAAATAATATCTTCTATGCCTATTTATGATTTTGATAAGGAGGTATATGTAACTACATTCACTAAAATGGGTATGATAAAAAGAACACTTCTTTCTGATTATAAACTACAAAGATATTCAAAACCTGTAGTAAATATTAAATTAAAAGATGATGACAGAGTAATAGATGTAACATGTGAACCATATAAAAATACACTTATAACTACAAATACAGGTTATTCACTTATGTTTAATATAGATGAAGTACCAGTAACAGGTATTAAATCGAGTGGTGTTAAATCTATTAAACTAAAGGATGATTATGTGGTAAGTGGAGTACTTCTTGATGGAAGTTTTGAGCATATTGCAATAATTACTAATAAAGGAACTGCAAAAAGATTAAGAGTATCTGATATAGAGTTAAGTACAAGAGCAAGAAGGGGTATGTTAGTGATTAGAGAAGTTAAAACTAATCCGCATAAAGTGTTAAGAGTATTTAAAGTAAGAAAAGAATTAATTGGTATTAAGAAAAATAACGATATTGATTATATTAAGAATACTGAAATGCCTATTATGGATAGATTAAGTACTGGTTCAAATATTGCTAAATCTATAACTGATGCATTTATAGTAAAAGAATTAGAAAACAAAAAATCAATGGATGTAGAAGTAGTAGAAAAAGTAATTACTAAAGATACTATATCCTTAGAAGAAATAGATAATAAAATATTAACAATAGATGATTTTTTAAAAGATTTTAATTCTTAGAAATTACATTATGAATATAATGTAGTGGTGATATTATGGATAAAAAAGAAGAGTTTAAAACTTTTGTACGTAGATATCCATCATTTGCTACTTATGTACAAAATAAAACCACTACATGGCAAGAATTATATGAATTATGGGATATGTATGGTGATGATGATTCTGTGTTTTCTAAATATAAAACTGTTGTTACAAACGATTTAACTAATGTAATAAATAGTATTAGAAATATAAATATGGATAGTGTAAAGAAAAATCTAAGTAATATAGAAAAAGGTATAAAATTATTACAAGATTTTGTAAAAAAGGATGATGTAGTAGAAACTTATGAACCAAGACCTATATATAAAAGGTTTGAAGATTAATGGATATATCTTTACAATATAAAATATTTAATGATGAGTTATTACATAAATATTTAAGAGAAAATTCTTATTGGTATAAATTATTGAATAGAGATCCATCAAAAATTGATGAAATGATTAATGAGATGAAAGATAAGTATAAATTAAATACAAGTGATAAATTAGAAAGATTAGGAGAAAAACTAGAAATGGTTGAATCATTATTGCAAGTATTGGAGTGATTATATGATAGAAGTAATAGAAGCAACTGATAAATTAATTGATACATTAAAGTCTACTGATTTTGTAAAAAATATGTATGAATTAAAAAGTATTATAAAAAATGATAATTTAATAAATAGTTCTAATGTAAGAACATTATATAATAATCCAACAATTCATAAATACGTAGAAAATCAGAATATATTAGATATGCATATATATTATTTAAATAAAGAAATAAATAAATTAATAAATGATAAGGTGTGTAATAATGAGAGTAATTAGTGGAAAATATAGGAGAACTATTTTAAATGGGTATGATATAGAGGGAATAAGACCTACTATGGATAAAGTAAAAGAGTCTTTATTTGCTATGATAAATGATAGAATAAAAGATTCTGTTTGTTTAGATTTATTTTCTGGTACAGGCTCACTTGGTATAGAAGCACTTAGTAATTATTCTAAATATGTATATTTTGTAGATAAAATGAAAAGCGCAATTGATATTACTAAATCTAATTTAAGTAAAATAGATCAAAATAATTATGAAATTATTAACGATAATTATACATCCGCATTAAAAAAATTTAATAACAATGGTACTAAATTTGATATAATTTTTATAGATCCACCATATGGTAAAATAAAAATTAAAGAAGTAATTAATGAAATATTGAAATATAATATATTAAATATTAATGCATTATTAGTATGTGAATATGAAAAAGAAGCATTAGATGAAACTTATAGTAATTTAGAATTAATAAAAGATAGAAAGTATGGTAAAACATTTATTAAAATATATAAGATGAGGTGATCTTATGCGTATTATAATAAGCGCTGGTGGTACAGGTGGGCATATATATCCTGCTTTGTCTATAGTAAATAAAATTAAAGATAAAGATAAAAATGCAGAAATATTATATGTTGGTACAACTGATAGAATGGAAAAAGATATAGTTCCTAAATATAATATAGAATATTATGCTATTAAAATAAGAGGAATAGATAGAAAGTTATCATTAGATAATATAAGGACAGTAAAATACTTTGTGTCTGCTGTCAAAGAAATGAAAAAATTAATGAAAAAATTTAAACCAGATATAGTAATAGGGGTATGAGGATATGTTACTGCACCTGTTATATATGCAGCACATAAATTAAAAATTAAGACTATTATACATGAACAAAATAGTATATTAGGAATGACTAATAAGTTTTTATCTAAATATGTAGATGCACTTTGTATATCATTCCCAGATACTAAATCAAAAGCAAAAAGAGTAGTATATACTGGTAATCCAAGTAGTGAAGATGATAAAAGTACATTTGATAAAAAAGAATTTAATTTATCAAATAATAAAAAATTAGTATTAATAGTTATGGGTTCCTTAGGATCTAAAGTAGTAAATGATAAAATGAAAGAGATATTACCAAAATTTAATGGTAAAGATTATGAAGTGTTATTTATAACAGGCAATGATTATTTTGATGAATTTAATAATTTAAAATTAGATAAAAATATAAAAATTGTACCATTTGTAAATAATTTAAAAAGAGTATTTAAAAAGACAGATGTACTTGTAAGTAGAGCTGGCGCAACTACAATGTCTGAAATAATATCATTTAAAGTACCATCAATATTAATACCAAGTCCATATGTAACAGATAACCATCAATATAAAAATGCTATGAGTTTAGTAGAAAAAGATTCAGCATTATTAATTGAAGAAAAAAATTTAAATAGTGATATATTAATAAGTAATATTGAAAAGTTATTAAATGATAATAAGAAAATTAATTCAATTAAAAATAATTTATCTATGATGAGTATTAATAATAGTGCATCAAAGATATACGATTTAATATGTGAAATAGTAGGTGAATAAATGAATATAATTAAAGAAATTGAAAAGAAAAAAATAGGTAAAGTAGATACAAAAGTATCATTAAAAAAATGTACCACTTATAAAGCTGGTGGTAAAGCAGATATTATAGTATCTCCTAAAAACATAGATAAGTTAATAGAACTAATACAATTGTTAAAAGATAATGATATTGATTATAAAATATTGGGTAATGGTTCTAATTTAATATTTTCTGATAAAATATATAAAGGAGTATTAATAAAATTATCTGAATTAAATCATTGTGAAATAAACGATACTGTAATAAAAGTAGGAGCAGGACATAGTCTTATTGCACTTGCGTATAAAACTGCGAAATTAGGACTTACTGGTATGGAATTCGCAACAGGTATTCCAGGTACAATAGGTGGTGCAGTATATATGAATGCAGGTGCCTATAAGTCTGATATGGGATATATAGTAAGCGAAATAAAGGTATTAACGCCTGAATTAAAAGTAATAACTATGTATAATAGAGATTTAAAATTCAAATATAGACATTCATTCTTACAAGATAATAAAGGTTATATTTGTTTAGAAGCAACTATTGTATTAAAAGAAGGAAATAAAAAAGTAATAAAAGAATTAATTGAAGAAAGAAGACAAAAAAGATTAATGACGCAGCCGTTAGAATTTCCATCTGCAGGGAGTGTATTTAGAAACCCAGATAATGATTATGCATGGAGATTAATAGACGTATGCGGATTAAAAGGATATAAGATTGGTGGCGCAGAAGTATCTAAAAAGCATGCTAATTTTATAATAAATACAGGAAATGCAACAGGAAAAGACATTCATGATTTAATATTATATGTACAAAAGACTGTAAAGGAAGAGACAGGAGTAGAACTTAAAATAGAACAAGAATTTGTAAATTGGGAGTAATATATGAAAGAGGAAAAGGAAGTTGTAGAAAGAAAATTTAACTTTGCAAAACTGCTTGTAATATTATTAATTCTCTATATTATTGGTTACAATGCTTATAGAATAGTAATGTCACCAATAAATAATATTTATATAGAAAATAATAAGTATTTATCTGACCAAGAAATTATTGATATTGCAGGGATTAGAAATTATCCTAGTTTTATACTATCATTTAAATATAAGATAAAGAATAAACTATTAAAAAATGAATTTATAAAATCTGCAAAAATAAAAAAGAAGATTGGTAATACAATAATTATAAATGTAGAAGAAAATATACCATTATTTATATATAATAATAATGTTATATTATCTGGTGGAAAGCAGGTAAAAAATAATGAATATAAACTTCCTTTATTAACTGGTATTTTAGATAGTGACATGCTAATTAAATTATCAGAAAAATATCAAGATATTAATGATGAAATAAGATTAATGATATCTGAGATTAAATATGATCCAAATAATATAGATAAAGAAAGATTTTTAATTACTATGAATGATGGTAATTATGTATATATTACTCTATATAAGATAACATCTATAAACGAATATTTAAAGATTTTATCTAAAGTAGAAAATCAAAAAGGAATTTTATATTTAGATTCCGGTAATTATTTTGAAAAAATAAATTAAAAAAGAGATTTAATTATCTCTTTTTTTATAACTTTCTATATAATCCTATTGCTTTTCCTAGTATTGTAATATTTTCAAATATAAATGGTTCCATTGTATCGTTTTCTGGTTGTAATCTGAAATATCCATTTTCTTTATAAAATGTTTTTAATGTGACTTCATTTTCGTCAGTCATCGCTACTACTATTTCACCATTTCTAGCAACATCGCATCTTTCAACAATAACTATATCCCCATCAAATATACCTGCATTAATCATACTTTCACCACTAACTTTTAATGTAAATACCTCTTTTTGTTTAGGAATTAAATATGCAGGTAGTGAAAAATATTCATCAGGTCTTTCAATTGCTTCAATTGGATTTCCAGCCGTTATTTTTCCAAGAAGTGGCACTTCAACAACTTCTTCGTTTTTAATTTCGTATTCATTATTTACCAATAATTCGATAGCTCTATTTTTGTTCCCACCTTTTCTAATATATCCTTTTTCTTCTAATTGTGATAAATGTGAATGAGTTGTAGCGGGAGATGAAAGACCGATTGATTCACCAATTTCTCTAACTGTAGGTGGATAACCATGTGAAACCATAAATTCTTTTATGTAATTTAAAACTTCTTTTTGTCTTTTTGTAAGTTCTTCCATAAATTACCTCCATATAAAATATAACATACATTTTACATTTTGTCAAACATCTGTTCGAAAATGCATTGACACGAACAAACATTCGTGTTAATATTTAAGTGTAATTAAGGAGGACTAGTTATGAAGTTTTTGAAATATAATAAAGGATTAATAATGTTTTATATATGCATGATTGTATTTACGATGTTTTGGGTTTCAAATGTCGAAAAACAAAATGATCAAGTTATGAAACAAAAAAATGCATATATATTGAATGAAAGAAGATAATAAAAAACGACAATTATAGTATCTCAATTGTTGATAATATAATAATTGAGGTGACTTATGAGAACATATTATGCTTTTATAATTAAAGATTCATTGATGTATTTTTATGAGAAAAAACCATATTCATTATATAAAATACTTGAACAAATATATAGGCTTAAAAATAATGATATTGTACTAGGATATAGGCTATTAGAACAAGTGACCAAACCATTTGGTACAAGACAAACGGATAATTATTTATATAAGAGACATTATAATGAATTAGAGTATTCTAAATTAAATGATGGACATATGATTAAAAATTTATATTCTGAAGAAGTAACATTTCTAAAAGTATTTAATTCTCATGTTAGAATAAAGACAAATAATAATTATTCTTCATTTTTTAATTCAATTAAAGAATATAATAATAATATATTTGTATGTGATTTTGAAAACCAAGATTTTTTCTTTCTAAATAAAATTAATTTTGAAAGTATTGTATAATTAATTATTTTTTAGTACAATTAATAAAGGAGGAAAAAAATATGGAATTATTATTTGATATATTAAAAGTTTTATTTGGTTTAATTGTAGGAGGCGTGATTGGTTTTTTTGTATGTAAGAATTACATGAAAAAGTATTTGAAACAAAACCCACCAATAAATGAACAAATGATTAAAATTATGATGAGTCAAATGGGAAGAACTCCTAGTCAAAAACAAGTTAATCAAATGATGAAAGCTATGAATAAACAATTATAACTAACTTAGGTTAGTTTTTTTATTGAAAAATATAATAAAAAAAGTATAATAATTAAAAAAATTAATATTTTTTAGGGGAATTTGTCATAAAATTATAGAATAATATAATTGTAGGGTGTAAATATGGAAATAACTGAAGAAAAAATAAACGAAATAAGAAGAAGTGTAAATATTGTTGATATAATATCAGAATATATTCCATTGGAACAAAAAGGAAGAAATTACTTTGCTGTTTGTCCTTTTCATGATGATCATAATCCAAGTATGAGTATTTCACCCGAAAAGCAAATATATACTTGTTTTGTATGTGGAGCACATGGCAATGTATTTAATTTTTTGATGGATTATGAAAATATATCTTTTATTGAAGCACTTAAATTAATAGCAAATAAGGTAGGTATTTATTTAGATATTGGTAATAGATTCGGCAAACGAATTACCAAAAATGAAAATATGTATGAAATATATGATATTGCTAATAAGTATTATCAAAATAATTTGCATACAAAAGATGGAATTGAAGCTTTGAAATATTTAAAGAATAGAGGATTTACAGATGATATAATTAAAACTTTTGGAGTTGGAGTATCGGGTAGAAACCAATTGACTAAAATTCTTAAAGCCAAAAAATATAGTGATGATATATTATTAAAGTCCGGTATATCTTCTGGAAGTAATGAATTATATGATACATTTACTAATAGAATAATGTTTCCACTATGTGATTTGGATGGTAAAGTAGTAGGATTTAGTGGGAGAATATATAATACTGAGGATTCTTCAAAATATGTTAATTCTAAAGAAAGCGAAATATTTAAAAAAGGGAATTTATTATATAATTATCATAGAGCAAAAGAGGAATGTAGGAAAAAGAAGTTTGTAATTATAGTAGAAGGATTTATGGATGTTATAGCATTATACATGGTTGGAATATATAATGTAGTAGCAAGTATGGGAACAGCTATAACAAAAGAACAAGCAAAATTATTAAAAAGATTATCTACTAATGTTATTTTATGCTTTGATGGTGATGGTGCTGGTAATAAGGCAACATTAGCGTGCGCTAAAGAATTACAAGATGTAGGAATAACTCCTAAAGTTGTTAGACTTCCTGATAATTTAGATCCAGATGAATTTATTAAAAAATATGGAGTTGAAGAATTTAATAATTATTTAACTAACTATAAATCTTTATTAGATTATAAATTGGAAGAACTAAAGAAAAATACTAATTTTTCTAATAGCGAGGATGTTTCTAAATATTTGAAAAGTGCAATACAAGAATTATATCAAATAACAGATCCAATTGTAAAAGAGATTGCAATAAAAAAACTTAGTGATGATACAGGTATTAGTGCCTCTACTATAAATGGCATGTTAAAGAATAATAATAAAGTAATAAATATAGAAAAAAAACAAATAGTTAAGCTTAATAAATACGAAAAATCTGAAAGAGAATTGATTTTTTATATGATTAGGTATCCAGAAGTTATAAGGATATATGAGAATAATAAGTGTTATTTACCAACTCAAAAGTTTAGATATTTAGCAAATGAAATAGTACATTATTATGATAAACACAATAATTTATTAGTTGCAGACTTCTTAAGTTATTTGAGTGATAAGGAAGAATTATTAGAAGCGTTCAATATTATTGATGTTATGAATTTAAGTGAAAATTATACACATGAACAAATAATGGATTATATAAATGAATTAAATGAATATAGCATTAATGAGCAGATAAAGAAGTTGATGAATGAATTTAAAAAAGAAACAGATTCAATTAAGAAAATAGAAATAGCAAAAGAAATACAAGAATTGAAAGTGAGAGTATAATATGAATGAGATTAAAACATTTGAAGAAAGAAAAAAAATATTAGTAAAAATAGGTAAAGAAAAAGGTTATATTACATTTGAGGAATTAGCTGAAAACTTAAAAGGCCTTGATATGGATAGTGACTCATTAGATGAGTTATATAATTTGTTCCATGACATGGGAATTGAAGTAGTTAGTGAAGATGTAGATGATACTAGTAGCGATACAGAAGGTGGAGAATTAATAGGAGATTTATCTATACCTAAAACAGTAAGTATTAATGATCCAGTAAGAATGTATTTGAAAGAAATTGGTAAAATAAGTTTATTATCATTAGATGAAGAATTAGAATTATCAGAAAAAGTAGCAAATGGTGATGTAGAAGCAAAAAATAAATTAGCAGAATCAAATCTTCGTTTAGTTGTATCAATTGCAAAACGTTATGTGGGAAGAAATTTATCATTTCTAGATTTAATACAAGAAGGTAATATGGGACTTATGAAAGCCGTTGACAAGTTTGATGCCACTAAAGGATATAAGTTTTCTACATATGCAACATGGTGGATAAGACAAGCTATAACAAGAGCTATAGCGGATCAAGCTAAAACAATAAGAGTTCCAGTTCATATGGTAGAGACAATTAATAAATTAAAAAGAACTCAAAGACAATTAACATTAGAATTAAATAG
>CACZSX010000029.1 GCA_902783915.1 uncultured Erysipelotrichaceae bacterium
GAAAGTGATAATTTTGTTTTACCAACTCCTGTTGGGCCAATTATTACTATAATCATTACATCGCCCTCTTAAATAGTTTTTCAAGTTCATAATTAGAATAGAATATAATTGTAGGTCTTCCATGTGGACAAGTATATGGATTTTTACATTGTCTTAATCTATTCACCAAAGTTTCCATTTCTTCTATACTTATATTATCATTAGCTTTAATACTTGCTTTACATGCTACTGTAGCTGCTACCCTATCATTAAATCTTTGTTTATCAAAATTTTTTTCCTTTTCTACAATAAGTTCTAGTATTTTTTTAATTGCTAAGTCTTCATTACCCTTTGGCAACCATATTGGATGACTTCTAATTATAAATGAACTTATACCAAATTCTTCTATATCAAACTGCATATCTTTCAATATATCTAAGTTTTCTTTAATAATTAAATATTCATTAGATGGAAATTCTAAATTAATAGGTATCAACATATTTACTACTTCTGTTTTATTAGTAAGTGATTCATAATAATACTCATAATTGATTCTTTCATTAGCAGCATGTTGATCTATTAAAAACATACCATCTTCATTTTGACATACTATATATGTACCTCTTACTAATCCAACTGGATACATGACAGGCACTTTTTTATTATCTACTCTTTCTTCCTGATAGATTTCGGTTTCTTCTTTTATATAATCTAAATCTAATGTTACTTCTTCATATTTTTTTTCTTCTTTTATTTCTTCAGTTTCAACTACTACTTTATTAACACTAGGAATAATTTCTTTTTCTTCCATCTTAGGAATAAGTATTTTTTCATTTAATGCTTTAATTATAATATTAGTAATTAATTCTTTTAATTCTTCCAATTTACTAAACTTAATATCTTGTTTAGTAGGATGTATATTTACATCAACAAGTGATGTATCTACCTCAATATTTAATACAACTATTGGATATCTATCATCTGGCTTATATGTATGATATGCTTCATTAATACATTTATTTATTTCTAGATTTTTTACTATTCTTCCATTAACAATAGTAACCATATGATTTCTACTACTTTTATTTACTTCAGGAAGACTTATATATCCACTTATACTGTATTCATCATCTTCACCACTTACTTCAATCATTTTTTTAGTAACATCTATTCCATAAATACTATTTATTACTTTTAATAAACTTCCTCTTCCATCAGTATTTAATAATACTTTGCCATCATTAGTAAGTGTAAATGAAATTGATGGATATGATAATGCAATCTTATTTACAAATTCTGATATATTAGCAAGTTCTGTATATAAACTACTTAAATGTTTTAATCTTGCTGGTGTATTATAAAACAATTTTTTTACTATTATTTCAGTACCTACTCTTGCATCACATTTTTCATTAGTAATTAGTTTACCACCTTTAATTACAATTTTTGTACCTATATCTTTTTGGCAAGTCTTTAATTCCACTTCACTAACTGATGCGATAGAAGGAAGTGCTTCACCCCTAAATCCAAGTGAATTTATATTAAATAAATCTTTATCACTTAACAATTTACTAGTAGCATGTCTTTGAAAAGCAAGTAATGCATCATCAGAATCCATTCCTATACCATTATCAGTAACTTTTATTTCATCAACACCACTATTTATTAAATCTATTTTTATTTTATTACTTTTAGCATCTATACTATTTTCTACTAATTCTTTTACTATAGACACACACTTTTCTATTACTTCTCCTGCTGCAATTTTATTTGCAAGAATTTCATCCATAACTTTGATTTTACTCATAATACCACCAATTTAATTATAAAAGAAAAAGAATAGATTGTAAATTCTATTCTTTTTATTAAAACTTAATTCTATCATTTACATAAGATACTATTTCATCTACTTTTATTACTATTTGTTCCATAGTATCTCTATCTCTTATTGTTACTGTATTATTGTTTAATGTTTCATCATCTATTGTTATACAAAAAGGTGTTCCAATAGCATCACTTCTTCTATATCTTTTACCAATACTTGATGAATCATCATAACTAGTCATAAAATTTTTAGATAACATATTATATATTTCTTTTGCTTTTTCGCTATGTACTTTCTTTACTAATGGTAGTACTGATACTTTATAAGGTGCTAAAAATGGATGAAGTTTTAATACTTCTCTTTCACTACCATCTTCTAATGTTTCTTTATTATATGCTTCAAACAAAAATGCAAGTACACTTCTATCTAGTCCATATGTTGATTCAATTATATATGGTATAAATTTTTCATTTGTTTCAGGATCTAAATATTCTTGTTTAATACCACTATATTCTGTATGACGAGTTAAATCATAATTAGTTCTATTATGAGTACCATTTATTTCTCCCCATCCAAATGGAAAATTATATTCTATATCACATGCTTCCTTAGCATAATGCGCTAACTTTTCATGATCATGGAATCTTAAATTAGATTCTTTTATACCTAAATCCATATAAAATTTCTTACCATATTCTTTAAAATATGCATATAAATCTGAATCAGTACCTTCTTTACAAAATGTTTGAAATTCCATTTGTTCAAATTCAATAGTTCTAAAAGTAAAATTACCAGGTGTTATTTCATTTCTAAATGCTTTACCTATTTGACCAATTGAAAATGGTAATTTACATCTCATACTTCTTAATACATTTAAATAATTAACATATTCACCCTGAGCATTTTCTGGTCTCAAATAAATAATACTTTTTGAATCATTAGTAACTCCTCTATAAGTTTGAAACATAAGATTAAACTGTCTTATATCAGTAAAATCACTCTTACCACATTTTGGGCATGGTATCTTTTTTTCTCTTATGTAATTCATAAGTTCATCCTGACTCATAGCATCTGCATGACTATTTGGATCGTACTCTTCTACCAAATTATCAGCTCTATGCCTTGTCTTACAATGTTTGCAATCAATTAATGGATCAGAAAAACTCTGTACATGACCAGATGCTTCCCATACCCTTGGATGCATAAGTATATCTGCATCTACTTCATAACTATTATTTCTCTCTTGAATAAATCTTTTTCTCCATGCATCTTTTATATTATTTTTAAGTCTGCTACCTAAAGGTCCATAATCCCATGTATTTGCAAGTCCTCCATATATTTCACTACCTTGAAATATAAATCCGTATTGCTTGCAAAAATTAACCATATCTTCCATTTTCATTAAAATTCCTCCATTCTATATTGTAATTTCTTACATTTTATTCTTTCTTCTTTATCACTATTTATTTTTTCATCTATATCATAAATAAAATGCCATACTTCTTTATCTATTACTAAATATATATCCTTATCATCCTTTTTACATTTATAAATACATGCATCACTATAAAGTGGATTACCATAGAAACTAGTGGTATCCATATCTGATAGTATTCTTCCAAAAAACTCATTATCATTTGGATTCATCGTAATTTCTTTTAATTCTTCATCTTCATATCTATATCTTTTCCCAACATTTATTTCCATACACTTTCTATCTCTAAGTACAGATGGTAGCCCCTTAGTACTCCATACTATATCTTTTAATGTTCCTACTCCATAACTCATAGTTTGTGAAGAAGAAAATGAATTTGACACTATCCAATAAAAATCTACATCGCTTTTATCATACACTTCCATTCTATCCATATAAAATTTTTCTTTTATTTCTCTTATTAATTCTTTACTTAGATTATGATTTCTATTAATTCTTAATTCAACATCACCAGTTGATATAATTGATACTTCATGTTTATCTTCATATAACATTGAAATAGTATGATTTCTAATAAAATATCTTATTACCTCTTCCATCTTTTCTTGATCAGACTTACCTTTTAAAGTCTTAGTAAGTGGTTCACTAGTCATTATTCCATCTTTTAAACTACTACCAAATACATTTATATTCTTATGAATACTTATTGCTCTATAATTATTTGCATTTAATTCTTTTGCACCAATTATTTTCATAAAACCCTCCATAAAAAACAAAAACTCCTAGATATAAGGGTCCAATTGGACGGTTCCACCTTACTTATTCTAGAAGAATCACTCTATAATAATAGCTAGAAGTTGCCAACCTTCATCATCGCATTCATATAACAATTAAAGTATATAC
>CACZSX010000030.1 GCA_902783915.1 uncultured Erysipelotrichaceae bacterium
ATCACTATAATCTTCATAATTTGGTTCGGGAAGTGGGTTATATTCTGGATTATCAATTATATCCCAACAATCAGTACAATTTAAATAAAATTCATCTATTGTCATATATCCATCTTTTTGAACATCTTGATATTTTAACATATCTACTAGTGGTTTAAAATCATCAAATGTATCTTTTGTACCGGGTTTTATTGGTACAGAAAAAGATCGATTATTAGATGCTTTTGGGAAACTCTTTTCATCTAAAGACATAGTTTTATTTACATATTCCCAAAATATTTTTTGGTTTTCATATGATAATTCTCCAATAGCTACCCATGAAAAATCATTATCATAATCGTTTGTATGCGTAGTTAATATATTCATATCCCATAAGTATTCAATAATTCTTTGATTTTCTGGTATTACAAATTCACCAATATTTTCCATAACTGTTTTTATATCTGTTGCTACATATTCATACTTTGCCATATGTACTCTCCTGTTCTTTAAATCTAGACATCCATTCTATAAATATCCAATATTCTTCACTATCTTTTATGCCTTCATACCCCTCTTCATACAATATTCTATGTATAAGTTCTTTTAATTCATTAGGTTCTACCCATAACATTAATTTATCTCTTGAATTATCATCATTTGTAAAACCTTTATAATCACCATTTTCTACCGAAAATAATGCTCTACCAAGTTGAATTGAATTATATTTATCTATTGTACGTAATGATGCATTGATAAGTGCTTCTTTTTGTTCATCGTATACTATTCTTCTTGCCATATGAATATCTAACATTTCTTGCATAAGCTCTCTTATAGACTCTTTTCTAGTAAATAAATTATAGTTTCCCTCATTGGAAAATCTTTTAAAGCGTGTTATCGCTGACTCTATATCTTCTTTTTTTGATATAGTTAAAAATGCATAATCATATGCCTCTTTAATCTCGTCTGGTACATCTTCAACAATTCGCAAATCTTTTCTTTCTAATCTTTCTATATTTTCAATTGCTTCTTTTACACTTTCTTTATCTTTTGCAAAACTATAAAATTTATACAAATCTATAAGTTTACTCTCTTTTCTTAATGCTATTAACAATAATTCTGTTACTCTTTGGTAATTTGCAAGCATTCTAGAAGAATTTTCAAATTTTCTTCCCCTATGAAAATCATTTATATTATTACCATTAATAAATACTTCTTTATATCTTTTACCTACATACTCATAAAATGAACTATATGATATCGAATCTAAATTATCTTTCATTGAATTAATATATTCACTTATCCATTCAGATACTACTATATTATAAGATAATTCACCATCCCATGTACATGAAATTTCTCCATCAGAAAATGTGAATGGATTTGGATCTATTAAACCTTCTTTTATATATTCATCTGATGTTACAAATTGTTTTATTGCCAACAATGAATTTATACTATCTACTCTGATTGCCACATCATCAAATCTAGTATAATTACTTACTTTTGACATATGCGGAATATTATATTTGGAAATAAAATCAAATAATTTATTAACTCCATGATATATGTGCAATTCATCAAGCGGTACATACATTTTTAAAAATGTTTCGGGAAATAAATCCCCATTATATCCATAAAATTGGCAAAAATTTTTCATTTCAGGAGTTTCATATACATCTATATTTTGCACTTTATCAAATCTATCTTGCCATGAAGCAAAGTAATTTCTAATGGGTTTCTTTTCTGTTCCTAATCTAATTAAATTTGAATAAACTAAGTTTGAATCTATAGTTACTCCATTTTTTGATATTTCAGCTATTAAATGTAGGAATTCATCAATCCTTTTTATCTTGTCCATTAATTTTTTCTACTACCTCTTTTAAATCAATAGTATCTTCGTTGTCTTCTATATTTTTTTCTATTTCTTCTTCATCTATTCCGAAATAGAATTCTTTTTCTTTCCCATCAATAATTACTTTACCCATTCCCATATAATTCACCTACTATATCAATTGTATTATAGCATAAAAAACAAGTAAAATGCAAATGAATGTAAATTTACAAAAAAAGAAGAAGTTTAAAACTTCTTCTAATTACAATACTTACTACTAAAACTTGCATATTCTTTCATAATAGTACTAAAATCTATTATTCTCTTTTTATAAATTGAATTAATTCTTTTACCACTTAAATATTCATAAAAATCTTTTAAACAATAATACATATTATCATCCACTATTTCGGCATCCATTATTTTATTTTTATCTTTATATATAACTACTCTACTATTTCTTAAACACATCAATTCTTTATCATATATTGAGTATTCAACGCCTATTACTACATTACCTTCGCAATATATAGTCATACCTTTATGTAATGTATTAGATGTTAAATCACATTGGTGACTTATTATTACATTCTTATTTCTTAACATTGAAAAACTATATCCATGATTTTTTAATGTTCTATCAATATTCTGCATATCTTTTTGTTCAAGCATTAATAATTCACTTCTATTACCAAGTAAATAATCACATATATATACTTGATGTGGTACTTCTATTTCATAGTTTTCTGTTATTTTACTACTCATTCCACGCATATTAATACTTTCATTAATTCTATTTTTTGAAAAGTTAGTCATTATTGATTTTATTTTCAATTTATTCTTATCTAAATAATCTTTTACAAAGTTAGTTGTTAATGAATATATATAGTTTTGAATCATAACTATATTTAATTTTGGATGTTTATTAAAGAAATCTTCTTCTACTACAAATGGTTTTTCTACAATTATGTTATAAAGTCCAAGTGATTCACAAGTTTCAATTACTTCTACAAATACTTCTTTAGGTGTAACTATATCAACTATTACATTATTAACATCTAATTTATTATCTTTTATTACTTTCTTTATTGGTATGTCTACATCTGCATAATATAAATTTGGTACTTTATCAAATTTCTTATATGACATTGTATGTATTCTGCTTGCTTTACCTTTTCCTACTAATATTATATCTTTCATAATTCTTGTAACCTCCTTGAAATTTCTTTACAATTATTAAATAAATATTCACATAACTCTGTTCTAAAATGTGCAAATTCTAAGATATTATTATTATCTTTTTTATAATATTCTTTATAACCATATGTACTTCTAAATAATTGGCACATATATACATATGGCATATATTTTAAATCATACTTATTAAGTGGTACACTCTTCATAAACTCCTTAACATATATTATTAAATTATCTATATCTATTTTCGCATTCTTACACTTTTTATCCATATAACTATAACTTCTAATTATTTCCCATACAATAGGTAATTTCTTAACTCTTATAAAATCTATTATTGCATTTACTTTATCTTTATCATATATAAATTGTAAATAACTAAAATCTCCGTGTGATGTATAATGTGATATTTTACTTATATCTTTCAAATCATCTTTAAAATTATTCATCATTTCTATCTTTTTATTTAAATCAGCAACAATTAACTTATTATTGCCTAGCTTAATTATTTCATTTAATTTTTCTATATTTTTATCAAAATCATACCAATTTTCATCTTCTATTTCTTTTGTGTCATAATTCAATAAATTCTTTACTAAAAGTCCATGAAGATAACCACATTCTTTTATCTCTTTTTTTGTTGCCGCAAATTTATCTTTTGTTGTTCCTTCTATAAAATCTTGTACAATTAAATATCTATCATTAACTTTTACTAAATATTTATCATCAATAGTTTTTAAATAAGTTGGTACTTTAATTTTATCTTTTAAATAATTTATTACTTTTACTTCTTTTTCTATTTTTTCTTTATCATATTTTTTTTGATATAACTTTAAAATATAATTATCTACTTTATATATTTCTGCTGATCCACCACTTACTAATCCAATATTATTTACTTTTACATTGTAATATTCTTTAAATATTTTTTTAATCTTACTTTTATTTAATACCTTCTTTTCTATCACAAATAGCCTCCATAATTTTCTTTTCATCACCACGTATGAAATAAGCATCTATATTTAATTTTTTAATAAATTTTAATATATTTTCTCCTGTATCTTTTAATCTAACATATTTAGTAAGTAGTGGCATATCATAATGCCAATTAGAATATCTAAATATATTTTTAATATAATAATCTTTATTATCTATCTTATTTATGCTTAATTTCCCTTCTGCTGCTATTCCCTTAAGTATTACTATTTTTTCTAATTTTATTTTTTTATTAACACTCTTTTTATCTAAAAATGATATACCATTTTTATCCTTATTAAACGAACTACCTAAAACCATTTCATTAGCTTTTATCCATGTTTGATCAGCAGAATTAACTTCATACCCATACTTTGTTGCTTCAATAGCAAGAGTACTTTTTCCTACTTTAAAATCTCCTAATATAAGTATCCCTTTATTATCTTTGCTGATAACAACTGAATGAATATATAAATTATCTTCATCATTTATTAAGTATGCGATTAAGTTATTAAGTATTGGATATATATCTGTAGTATTTACTTTAGATTCTATTTTTAATTTATAATCTAATACAGATATATCTATCAAATTATCGTTAATTATTATCTTATTATCTGTATCTACATAATCCGCTTCAAATTGCTTTAATCTATTAAATACTGTATCAAAGGTGCTTTCTACATTGATTAAAATATTTTTAATATTAATCGTCATATTTAACCACCTCTATAAAATTATTTTTTTCTTTTAATATATCTTCAAATATGCCATCTTTATATTTATTTACATGTACTATTTCTTTTATTAAAGAATTCTTATTATTATTTTTTAATAATTTTTCAAATAATTTTACTCTATCAGATTTTTCTACTCCTCTTAATTCATGACCACCTACTACCAATAAATTATTTCTATGTATTAGTAATGGATCTATTAAATAATTGCTTTCTCTTGGCGTACCAATTAAGAATATTGTTTTAAATGTTTTTATGTCTTTAAAAATCATTTCTATTACAGTACTTACTCCAGTAGTATCAATATAAGTTTCATATTTACCTATTTTATTTACTAATTTAATATTTGAATCATATTTTTTATTTAATTTTTTTATTGTGTTTTCTATATATGGTTTAATATCTTTCGTATATATATCAATATTTTTATAATTATTATCTAATAAATACATTAATGCACTTATTCCGATATTACCAAGTCCACATAATAATATATTATCTTTAAAATTAATTCTAGAAAGTGCCAAAGCACTTATCATTTCAAATCTTGAAAATGCAATTATTTCTATATCATAGTTGTAACATTTTAAACTATCTTTAAAACAAGTTATATTTTTATTCTCATGACCTTGCACAATTAAATATCTTGATTTATTTATCTTTTTAGTAATAGCCATATATCCTTTTGAGCCACTCTTTTCAGTTCCCCTACTTACTATGTTATATTCTATTTCTCTTTCTTTTTTATTTATTTTATTATCTAAATATGAATACATTAAATCATAATTTACACCTAGTTCTTCTACCTTATGAGCATCACTACCAATAGTATATTTAATATCATATTTTTTGAATAAATCTAACATATAATTTAATTGTTCAATATTCCAAATACTTCTATCACTAGTATTTATTTCCATCATTACATTTTTCTTTTTACATTCTTTTAATATTTGATTAATTATTTTATCATGCTCTTTATAATCATCATATAATTTTAAATGTGCGAGTATATTTAGTGGATACTTTTTTACTGTATCAAGCATTGCTTTATAATATCCAGAATTATCTAAATTAAGGTATTTTGTACCATGTACACTTGATATTACATAATCAAATCCACTATTCATAAGTTCTATTTCATTATCCTGTTTTTCTTTATCAAAAAAGTAATCTGTTTCTATACCACTATGTATAGTTATACTTTTATATTCTTTTTTAGCTTTTTCTATTAATTTAAGAAACTCTTTTATTATTTTTTTATTATTTAATACTGGTTTATGATTGGGTGATGTTCTATTACCATGATCTAAGAATACTACTTCATCTATTCCTAGTTTAATACATCTATCAATGTACTTTTTCATCACCTCATAATCAGTTACACCTTGTTTTAGATGTATATGAAAATCTTTCATTATTTCTCCATATATAAACTATAGTATTTATCTAATATGCCTGATTCATTAATCCATTCATCTACTATATTTACTTCTAACTTATTTTCTAGAGTTTCTTTATTAATCATGTTATATACTGTAAGAAGCTGTGCTGCTTTAAATACATCATTACTCTTATTAGGGATAGCTTCTGAATCAAATAAGTTTACACTTCTTCCGTTTCCTAATACATCTACATGTTTACCAAATACATAATATTGAGTTCCATATTTATCTATTTTCTTAAATACTTCACCCCTTGCTTCAAATTCTCTAAATGCATGAAGGTCAGCTGTTGCACCGCTTGTTACATATCCATAATCTGGAAGCATTTTTATTACATCTTCACTTATACTTTTATAACCAGATGCTCCTACTATCATAAATGGTTTTTCGTTTTTAACTGCATCATAACAATTTTTATAAGTTGTAAATCCTCTTTCAGCTGCTATTATAAGTCTTAATACATCTACATCTACTACTGTTACTCTAACGCCATAACTTCTTAATCTATCTGCAAGTATTTCTCCTAAATCACCATATCCGCACATTACCACACTTCTACCTACTAATTTTTCACCCGCAAGTAATTCTATTATTCTTGTAAATATACTACTAGATATTTCAGTATAAGTAATATGTCTTTTTAATTTAGTCTTTGCAACATTAAGTACTGGATATAATAATTTATCTTCATTTGGTCTTATTCTTCTTAATCCCATTTCAGTAAGTTCTACTACACCTACTACATTATCAAAATGTACTTTATCTAATATCTTAGTCACTATCGCGCCATCATCTAATACTACTACTTTTAAATTTTTTCTTTTATTAATAAAATCAAATATTAATTCTTCACCAATTTTCATCAATTTATCATTATCTACATCAGTATTATCAAGTACACTTACATTAAAACCCATCTTTTTAAATGTTTCAGTTATTTCAAATCTATGTTTTGTACTGTCACCTTTATCAATAGCAAGTATATTTTCTGGTTTAACACCCATATTAACAAATCCATTTAGAAGTCCTACATTTTCTTCTAAGAAGTGATCTCTCCAAATAAGAGCTACATTATTTAATGTATTTTTATGATTTGAACTATACCAATTTATTACAGGCATATCTCTTACTATTGCTTCTATCTCAAAGTCTGAATACGCTAAACAAATCTTATTTACTAAATCATAATCTACATCTACTGCCATAAGTTCCAATCCAGGCTCTGCAAATCTAGTAACAGAAAAACTTCTTATAGGTAATTCCTTTTCTTTAAATTTGATATATCCATCACCTATTATTATCTTATCATCTTTAATTTTATAACTTATCTTTAAGTTATCAAGTTTCTTTTTTAAATCTTCTAAACTCCCATAAAAATTCCTATTCATAAATCCTCCTTATACTCTCTTTGAATAAATCTTCTTTTTTTAAATTACTACACATTGGTAAATGTGTTTCTAAAGATATAATTGTATCTTTATTAATCATATTTAATATTTTGTCTATATTTATTTCCCCATCATACAGATAAACAAACTTTCCACCTTTAATATCTCTTAAATGAATATAAACTATATCATCTTTTAATAATCTTAAAGCTTCAATATAATCCAAATTCAAACTATAATAATTTTCAGCATCATATAATAATTTAATATTGCTATATTTTTTATTCATTAATTCTTTTAAATATATATAACTTTCACCTTTAGTACCTTTTTCATTTTCAATTAATAAAGTTATATTATTTTCTTTTGCTATATTATTATATTTTTCTATATCAGATACATCTGTAAATATTCTTAAATACTTACATTTAAATATCTTACAAATATTAATGTATTTAATAAATAATTTGTTTTCTTTATCATAACTATACTTATGCTTACCAATAGGACTATCTATTAATGAAACTTTATAATTATTTAATTTCTTATTTATTAATCTTAATTCACCTGTATCTATTTCAAATAAATACTTATCATTTATTTTTCTCAATTCTACATATTCCAATTTAGTTTCTTCTAATATTTTTATTAATGAATCGATATCACTTGATACTTCATCAGTAATTACACTTACCATAATGTTTTTCTTAATACCTTTTCTAAGTAAGTACTACTTGTATCTTTCGTATACTCTACTTCAATAATTGGAATATGTGTTATTAAATCTTCATTTAATTCTTGTTTTCTTCTTTCTATTTCTTCTATAGATACAACTCTATGTCTTAGCCATTCTCTTCTTTCATTTTCTCTATCATTTGGTGTAAAATTTGTTTCATTCAATCTTCTTATTGCTTCTTCTTTACCTAAATAACTATATCTTTCAGTATCAGTTATTCTTGGAAATATTATTAAATCTATTTTACTTTTATCAATATTTTCTATATTAGGAAATATCTTTGGTACATCTTTTAGTGGTACATCACATTTAGTACCATCACTGCATGTTTTATAATCTTTACCTCTTCTTTTTTCTAATGCATGAGTTCTTCTAAAATATTGATCTAAATTTCTATTTGCTCTTGCTGTACCCATCGCGTATATAATGGGAAGTGGATAATAATGCATCATTCTATTTTTTACAAATACTCTATCATTAGATATGAATCTTTCTTTAGTATCTAATTCACTTAATTTAGTCATAAACGTTGTTTTACCACTACCAGAATTACCGAGTAAAAGTATTCCTTTATCAAATACCTCTATACCTGTACCATGCATATAAAAGTATCCTTTATCTTCCATTTCTCTTATTAATAATTCTCTAACTATCCAACTTAATCCTTTTATTGTTCCAAATAATTTATAATTATTATCATTTGTTTTAATGCACATATACTCTTCTGTATCAATTAAATATTGACTACCATTTTTTAAATGTGTTTGATTTTTAAATGTAGAAATAACTATAGCTTCTTTTTTATTAAAACTATTTACTAATGCATCTAATATATCCTTATCTCTATCAAAATAAATATTATAAGTAGCCACTACTTTTTCATTACATGGTGTAACAAAATTACTAAAATATCTTTCTACTTCTTCTACATCTTCTGTAAATATATTGAAAAGGACTCCATTAATGTTTAATACTTTTTTTCTTAATTTTTTCACTAATTTCATCTCCCTTCACTCTATCACCAATTTCTATTTCTGGTTTAGCAATAGGTCCATGATAATCACTGCCTGCACTTATTAATAATTTTTTTGCTATACATAACTTATGAATATAATCTTCTTCTTCATCATTATGCTTAGTAGTAAATACTTCAACACCATCCAATCCATAATGCACTAGTTCATCAATTACTGAATCTATTACTACATTCTGTTTTCTTACTATTTCAAATGGATGCGCTAGAATTGCAATACCATCATGTTCTTTTATTTCACCAATTATTTTTTCTGCATCTTGTCTTATCTTAGGTCCTATTTTATATCTACCTAATATTTCATTAAATGCTTTATTAACAGATGGAGCATATCCATTCTTTACTAAGAACTTAGATATTTCTACTTTACCAACACATGTGCTTTCAGTATTATAAAAATAATTTATATCCTCTTCAGTAAATCTATAACCTTTTTTTATTAAGTCTTCTAATATTTCAAGAGTAAGTTCTTTTCTTGTCCTTTGAACAAATTCACAAGTATTTCTTAATTTTGAATCATAATCAACACCATATCCAAGTATGTGCATTTTAGTGCCATTACTTACTGCGCTCATCTCTACACCTGGTATATATGTAATATTTGGTATTGTTTCTAATACTTTTATACTTTCTACACTATCATGATCTGTTATTGAAAATAATTCAACTTTTTTAGCTTTAAGCATATCAATAAGTTCACTAATATTTTTATCACCATCTGAAAATGTTGAATGAATATGTAAGTCAATCATGGGCGCACACTCCTCTCTACTTACATAATACACAAGATTTTTGAATAAAAAAAATACATATTTTTTATACATCCATAACTTTAAGTTATATTTCTGTTGACATATCTAAAAATATATATATAATAAAAATCGAGGTGATAGTATGAATATAAGTTTTGAATATTATAAAACCTTCTGTGTGGTTTCAGAAAGCAAAAGTATTACAGAAGCAGCTGAAAAATTAATGATCTCACAGCCCGCTATCACAAAAACTATTAAAATATTAGAAAATGAAATTGGCAGTAGTCTATTTAATAGAAGTCATTCCGGAATAAGGCTTACAAGTGAAGGAGAAAGGCTTTATGCATATGTAAAACCACTAATGCTCCAATTAGATGAAACTAAGAATGTAATGGATGAAATTATTGGTGATGGTAAAATGAATATAAGAATTGGTACATCTATTACAGTATTAAGAATGTTCTTAATTGAGTATATAGAAAAATATACAAAAGAACATCCAAATGTTCATATATATGTAGAAGATAATACAAATAATAACTTGATTACTAAGATTAAAGAAGGTGCTATTGATATAGCAATAATAATTTCAAGTTATAACTATGTTAATAAGTATTCAAATATAACTAGATACAAAATAGAAGATTTAACATATGGGTTATTCTGTAGTGATAGTTATATGGAGAATTTAAATAAGTCTGTAAGTGTACAAGATATTAAAGATAAAAACTTTATAATAAATGTTAATACTACTGAAATAAATAAATTCTATCAGAATCATAAATTAAATAATCATTTAAGCGTTGCATCTAACTCATTTATCATAGATTTTGTTAAAGCGGGAGTTGGTATTGGAATGGTTATAAGAGAGTTTGGTGAAAAAATATATGGAATACATGAAATAAAAGTAAAAGAAGAACTACCAAAATCTGAATTAGTAGCTCTTACAAATAATAATAAATATCATAGTATAGCAATATCTTATTTCTTAAATGGATTATTAAAAAAATAAAAGACTAATGTCTTTTATTTTAATTTTAATAATTCTTTCGATATCTTTTCTAAATTATCATATAAGTAATTACATAGATTAGTTCTAAAGAATGCAAAATCTAGTAATGAAGTTTTAGTATAATCATTATTATATTGTTTATAACCAAATGTACTTGATACTAATTGAAATATATAAATATATGGCATATATTTTAGATCATACTTTGTTAATTTTATATATTTTTGTACTTCTTTAACGTAATCAATAAATGTATTTAGATTAAATTCTCCATTTGCGCATTCTTTATCAATATAACTATAACTTCTTATTATTTCCCAATCAATTGGCATCTTTCTTACTGTTTCAAAATCTATTACAGCTGTTTCCTTATTATCATTATATATTAACTGTTGTACTGAATAATCTCCATGGCATATTTTTAATGTTACCTTTTTAATATCTTTAAAATTAAAATCTAATAGTTCTTTAGATATTTCTATTCTTCTTTTTAAATCAGATATTATTTTATCTTTATATGGATTATCTTCCTTTATCTTAGTTATTAAATCACTTAGTTTATTTATTCCCTCTTCTAATCCTTCTTTAGTTGGATAATCATTATATGCACTATCTAGTTCATAATCTTCTAATGCTTTAGTTAATTTACCTAATATAGTGGCTGATTCAATTGTCTTATAATAATCACCTGTATTATTAGGAATTGCATATCCATCAAGATATACTTGAAGTATTATTATTTTTTTCTCATATAAAATATATGGATTACCAAACTTTGTTTCTACATATGTTGGGACTTTTAATCCTTTACTATCTAAATGTTTAATTACACTATATTCTTTTTCAATAGAAGATATTTCTCTATCACTAGTAAATTCTTTTAATATATATTTATTATCTATATTAAATATATTAGCACTACCTCTATTAATTCTTTCAACTTTTGATACTTTAATGCCATAATTATCTTTCAATAATTCTTTAATTAAATCTTCTGTTAATACACTATCTTCTAACATTTTTTCTTCTCCTTCTTTTTGATAATTTATCTATTCTTTTATAAATTATTGCTAATATGAATAAAGATAAAATAACTATTGATATTATAAAAATATTATAATAATCATCTTCTAATTTACTTGTATGTTCATCAATTATTACTTCATCAATAATTTCTTTTTCTGGATTCACTATTTTAGATGGGAGTACATCTTCTTTATGTAAGTTATTCCAGTCTTTATTGCTTTCTTCTATCATATAGAATCTAGATTTACCTGTATTCTTTAAATTCTTTGCTTCAGTTACATATGTATCTATCCATGTTGGATCTATACCATACCATTTACCATCTAAATATACATTTACCCATTCATGTCCAAGTCCCGTCTTATTAAATCCACTAACTAAATATGATTTAATACCTGCTCTATTTAATAACTTATTCTCTAAATGTGCATAATTATAACATATTCCTTTACCAGATAAACTTCTTTCTAAAATATTAAATGATGTATCTGTATATTCACATTTATTATTAACACCACATTCATCATCATATTCTATATTATCTATCACATATATTGTTATTTTTTTAATTTTATCTAAAGCACTTAAATTATCCAATTCTAAACTATCTATTATATTTTTTAATTTAGTATCTAGTCCTTTATTTAAATACATATATTTAGTTTCATCATAATTTGAACCTACTATATTATTTTTTTTAATATAATTTAATACTTTATCATTTACTAATTCTTCAGACCCACCAAAATCTAATTTTTTTAATTTTGGAAGATATGTAAGCGGTTCTAAACTTCTTAAATTACTAATTGAATTTAAATATATTTCTTCTAATGATACTATATTTTTTAATGTATATATACTTGTAACATAAGAACCATATAAATCTAATTTTTTAATACTTGTATTAATTAATGATGTAAAATTATCATCTACAATATATGAACTTATAAATGTCATTTCTTTAATATTACTATTATTTAATTTAAATAAATTTATTTTACTATAAGATATTGTTACACTATATAAATTACTTAAATTATTTAAAAAACTTATATCATCAATTATTACATTTCTAATATTAATACTTTTAATATTTGGATAATATTTTAATTTATCAATATTATCTAAAGATGTTATATCAACCTCTGTTACATATTCACTATTATCAGATATAGAATCAGATAGTATTATACTATCCGCATAACAATTTGTAATAAAACTTATACATATTATTAATAAAACTCTTAATATTCTTTTCATTATACACCACTATTTGTTAAATAATAGAATATATCAAAACCCAGTTTAATATTATCATGTCTAAGTAAGTTGTTTTTTGTAACATATACATAATTATCTTCTATTATTTTTATTTTTATATTTTCTTTATCTAATATAACAGGATCTTTTTGTTCTGTAGTTTCATAAAATTTAGCCATCTTTTTATCAATTTTAGAATTGTTTGCAACAACTATTTCTATTTTTCTTTTACCTAAATATTTATTTAATTTATTAATATGATCTGATACTTTAAAATTATCTGTTTCTCCAGGCTGAGTCATCATATTACATGCATACATTATTTGTGCTTTACTCTTATCTATTTCTTCTACTATATCTTTAATAAGAAGATTAGGTATTATACTTGTAAATAAACTACCCATTGAGAATAGTATTAAATCTGCTTCTTTAATTGCTTTTAAGGCATCTTTATTAACTCTTGGTTTTTCTTTATAGTATACTTTTTCTATTTTTTTCTTAGATAAAGTAATGTGATGTTCTCCTTCTACTATACTGCCATCATCCATTTTAGCCATCAATGTAACATTATCTTCTGTAAGAGGTATTACTTTACCTTTTAAATTTAATACTTTACTTAGTGATTCAATACCATCAGACATATTACCACATATTTCAGTGGCTGCAGTAAGTAATAAATTACCTACTGTATGTCCATCTAAATCACTTGTTGTCTTAAATCTATAATTAAATAAATCCATAACAAGTGGTTCTGTTTCTGATAATGCCACAAGTACTCTTCTTATATCACCAACTGCCGGTATATTAAATTCTTCTCTTAGTATGCCTGTAGATGAACCATCATCACAAACTGTAACTATTGCAGAAATGTCTAATGGGAAATTTTTAAGCCCCATTAGAAGATTAGACATTCCTGTTCCTCCACCTAAAACTACTACTTTCTTTTTCATTATGGTGTAATCCTATTTGGTCCTCTAAATAAGAACATTGTTTCTTTTAAATTTGGCATACCTAGCATTAACATTGTAATTCTATCTATTCCAAGTGCAAATCCACCATGTGGAGGGCATCCATACTTAAAGAATTCTAGATAGAACTCTACATCTTTTCCCAATCCTTTTTCATCACATTGTGCTTTTAATACATCATATCTATGCTCTCTTTGTGCACCTGTAGTTATTTCCATACCTTTCCAGATAAGATCATATCCTTGAGGTATTCCATCTTTTCTCATATGATAGAATGCTCTTTTTTTAGCACTATAATCAGTTACAAATATAAATTCATGACCATAAACTTCTTTTGCAAATCTACCTGTTAATTTCTCTGCTTCCGCATTCATATCTCCAACGTCTTCAGTAGGTATATTGTAACCATATCTCTTTTCTAATTCCTTATATAAATCATGCAATTTAATTCTTGGAAATGGTCTAGTTGGAATTATTATTTCCTCACCAAACATTTCTTTTATTTTTTCGCCATATAATTCTTTTACTTTAGTAAGACCTGCTATAAGTAATTCTTCTTCTAAATCCATTACTTCAGTAAAATCTTTTATATAACTAAATTCTAAGTCAAATGATGTGAATTCAGTTGTATGCCTATTAGTATTAGAATTTTCAGCACGGAATGCTGGTGCTACTTCAAATACTTTTTCAAAACCAGCAGCCATTGCCATTTGTTTATAAAATTGTGGACTTTGAGCAAGATATGCTTTGTTTTCAAAATATTTTACTTCAAATACATCTGATCCAGATTCAGAAGCTGCTGCTATTAATTTTGGTGTATGTATTTCAGTAAATTCATTTTCATAAAGATAATCTCTCATGCCTTGCACAAATGCACTTTGCACTCTAAACATAAGAATATTCTTTTCGTTTCTTAAATCTAAGAATCTATAATCTAATCTAGTATCTAATAATGTATTATTCTTATCTTTATAATTTATTGGAAGTTCATTTTCACTTCTACTATTTACTTCTATACTAGCTGGTATTACTTCCATACCATTTAATTTTACTTTTTCATTTTCAAGTAATTTACCTGTTACAGTAACTACACTTTCTAATGTTAAATTAGAAACTATTTCATTTAATTCTTTATTATCATCATTCTTTTCTATAGTTACTTGTATTTTACCTGTTCTATCTCTAAGTACTAAAAATTGTACATATTGTAAATCTCTTAAATTATCAATAAATCCTTTTAATACCACTTCTTCATTAAAATGTTCTTTTAATTCACAAAATTTTAACTTACTCATAATTCCTCCTTATAAATTCTACTAATTCATTTCTATTTATTTTGTATTCTTCTTTTGTATTATTATTCTTAATAGTAATAATATTAGTATTCATTTCTTCTTCTCCAATAATTATTACAAACTTCGTGCTATTAGCATCACATTCTTTAAATTGACCCTTTAAATTTCTATTTGTATAGCACATATCACATTTTAAATTATTATTTCTTAATTCACTTAATAATCTAAATGCATAATCTTTTTCATTATCGCTTATATAACATATATAAGCATCAATTTCCTTTTTACCAAAATTTATACCTTCTGATTCTAAAGCATTCATAAGTCTTTCTATACCCATTCCAAAACCAACTGACGGATATTCTGGGCCTCCTAAATTACTTACAAGGTTATTGTATCTTCCACCGCCACATAATACATTTTGAGATCCAAAATCTTTTATTTCTGCAGTTATTTCAAATACAGTATGTGTATAGTAATCAAGTCCTCTTACAATATTTGGATTTACATTATATTCTATACCGAGAATATCTAAATTCTTTTTAACTTGATTAAAATATTCTTTAGATTCTTCATTTAAATAATCTATTATTTTTGGCGCTGTTTTTATTACTTCTAATTCACTATCTACTTTACAATCTATTATTCTTAAAGGATTTCTATCAAATCTTTCTTTACAATCTGAGCATAATTCAGATAAGTGCGTTCTAAAATGTTCTTTTAGGACTTCTCTATAATTATTTCTAGATTCTATATCACCTAAACTATTAATATTTACTTTAATACCTTTAAGTCCCAAACTATTTAATATTTTTACTGCTATAGATATTATTTCAGCATCTGCATATGGACTATTAGTACCAAATGATTCAAAACCGAATTGGAAGTGTTCTCTAAGTCTTCCAGATTGCGGTCTTTCATATCTAAACATAGGCATAAAATACCATACTTTGTTTACACCATTAACATATAATTTATTTTCAATTATACTTCTTACAACTGCTGCAGTTCCTTCTGGTCGTAGGGTCATATTTCTATTTCCTCTATCTACAAAGTCATAAGTTTCTTTTTCAACTATATCAGTAGTATCTCCTACACCTCTTTTAAATACTTCTGTTCTTTCGAAAGTAGGTGTTCTAAAATAATTATAATTATATTCTTTTGCTATTTTCTCTACTAAATCTCTAATATAAAGAACAATTCTTCCTGTATCATCATAAATATCATTTGTTCCTTTAGGTCTTTGTATTATTTCCATATTTCCTCCTTTAAATAAAAAGCGCACAAAAGAATTATAAGGGTCCAATTGGACGGTACCACCTTACTTCACTAATGTGCACTTTAATTATAACGTAATTAACGATTTATTATATATGGATGTCATTCATAAATTATTACTATTAGTTTACACCTGCCACTAACTCTCTATAAGTAAATTATTTATTACTAATTCCAAAATAAATTACAAGTGTATTATAACACAAGATATTAATATGTACTACATTTATTTTAAATCTTTGTCAAATAATTCTTTTAAAAATGGAACTATATTATCAAGTTTATCTATATTTTTAATTAACTTATATTCAGAATGTTCTATATTTAGTTTTATATTTTCAATACTATCATTTAATTCACATAGATATACAAGTCTTATAAATATCATGTTTTTTACTTTGTCCAAATTACTATCTTCATGTATTATTTTAGTCGGAATTACATTTAGATTTACTTCTTCTTTTGTTTCTCTTATTGCTGCATTTTTTGGTAATTCACCATATTCTACCATACCCCCTGGTATATCCCAACAATCTGGATATGGATCTTCATCCTTACTTCTTCTAATAATCAAATATTCATCATTATACTTTATAAGTACATGTACTATTATTCTATTCCCATTCATAAAAACACCTCATATATATTTTAACATATTTTTTTAATATAGTCCCCATTCTGCAAATTTTTCAAATCCACCAACACTCTTAATATAATTTCTAGCTATTTCTACTATTTCACTATATGGTTTATTATCTACATATTCATCTCCTATTGCACAACTAATTTCAATAGTTTTATTTTCTTTTTGCGCTTTTAAAAATGCATATATATTTATACTTACATCCGCTTTAGATAAATCTTTACCATGTAATCCACCCCCAGTAATACTTCCTGCCATATCACTACCTAGTTTTCTATTAGTAGCTCCAGAATCAACATTAGTACCACCACTCCATTCTCCAAGCGGATTAATAATAGCTTTTTTATATATTTTTCTTAAGTCGTTAGTTTTACAATTACTTTGGCATATAACTAATTTATTTTTATCCAATATATATTTACCATCATATGGATATTTACTATAAATATCTCTTGCTATTTTAGATAACTTCTTTTCTTCTTTAGTAAGTGGAACTCCTTTAAATATTCCATTATCTCCACATCTGAGTTTTCCTATTTGGTTATTAGCAAGATATATATCTTGCTTTACAATTTGTAAATCTAATTTAATATTACCTGCAATCCTTTTTACAATATTATTTACTTCATTTTTATTAAACTTTTCACTAGTCTCAATTATTATATGACAATTTCCATGCCCAATTAATACTTCTACTGCTACTTTAGGATTGTTATTTTTTAAATATGCAATATCTACTATTGCTCCTGCAATTCTATCTGCCACTTTATCAGGATGACTTGGGTTTACTTTTTCTATCATTTTACTTCCTTTCTATCCCATAAAAAAATGCCCAAGATAACTCCTGCGCACAAAGTTATCTTATAGATCTAGCATTACCACCTAATTTAATAGGTTGGTGTGATTTCATTGGGCTAGTCCCTCAATCACTCTTTATAAGATAATTAAATTATATCATTTTATTTTTGTTTTTCAATACCTTTTTAAATATATATTTCTTATACCTCTTTTAAATTCTTTTGTACTTTTATATTCAAAGCCATCTTTTAATAAATTATTTATAGAATATATATTATCCGGATGAATAGTTCCTGCTGAATATTTATATCCTAATGAAATACTATATTTATCTATCTCTCTAAGCATTTGATATTGTAAACCATTGCCTATATATTTAGGATTTACAAACATAGGCCCGTAATCTACTACTTCTTTGTAATTTAGATTTAACTCAAACTTAGAAACATCTTTCTCTGTTGATGGTATAAACATCATCGAACATATTGGAATATTATCTAAATAATATATCCATATTTTAGAATTATTATTTAACATATTAATTAAATCTTCCTTTGTAAAATCTCCTAACCATTCTGGATGCTCCATATGCATTTTTACATATTCTCTAAATTTTATATATTCATCTAAATTAATATTTTCTGATATACTTTTCAATTCATTTAATTTCATAATTCACCTACTTAAAATATAAATATTTAAATCCTAATTTGCTATATATCTTTGTAGATTTTGGCAAATTAAATAATTTAGTAAAAATCAAATTATATATTTCATCTAACAAGAATATAGTACATAATATTATACTTATTGTTAATATAGTATTTATATGTTTAGATTGTACTAATTTAATAAGTAGTGGTACTAATACATATATTAAGAATAATCCTGATAATCCAAATATAAGTACACTTCTCAAACATACATATCCACCTATATTACCAAAATTTAATATTTCAGTATTATAATCCCAACATTTAGTTAAACCTAATACTCCATATAATATATATCCTGATAAGTATTCTAATATACCAGTAGATAATATACTTATTAGAAACACTTGTAATGGATACTTTCTTCTTTTATATGTGGAAAAAAGTATTATAAATGCTCCATATGCATATATATTTATCCATGGTAAGAAATTACCACCTCTCATATAAAATGTTTTAAATCCGCTATTTATAAAATAAAATATAAATTCATATATCCATCCAAATATACCTGATATTACTATTATTAAACATATTATACTTATCATTTGCTTTTTATTTAATTTAATGTCATTGTCTATATATTCTTTCATCTTACACCTCTATTTAAATATATCATAAATATTGTTTACAATAAATATATATAGTATTAAAATTATATTAGAGGTAGTATATGAAGAAATTAGTAGTATTTGTTACATGTATTATATTATTATTTGTATCTTATTATGCATATATAAATATTAATAATTATTATAAAACTAGTAACATTAAAAAAGGTGAAATAATTAAATTAAAGAACGATATTAGTAAGTTAGATACTAATATTAAAGATATGAGAGATAAAACTGATAAAATAGTTGTTGATGATACCAAAAAAGGAATACTTAAAGTATGGGAAAAAGAATTACAAAAAGTAAAAAATTTATAATTATAGAAACTATTTTATTAGTACTCATCATCTCATTACTGAATACCTCATACTATTTTAAAAACAAAATATTAACTATTGATAAATCAATGATAGATGAATATAATTCATTAAAAGAAAATCAAAAAAATAAGGAAAAAGAACTAACTAAATTAAATAATTATTATATTGAATATAGTAATATTGATAATAAAATTAATTCTATTAAAGAAGAATATTTTAAATATATTAAAAATTTGGAAAATGATATTATAAGTGGTAAATCAAATAAAAAAATTGCTTATTTAACTTTTGATGATGGTCCATATTATAATACATATAAGGTTTTGGATATATTGGATAAATATAATATTAAAGCAACTTTTTTTACTACTACTACAAATGGTACTTATTGTTATGATAATAGATCTTATGAATGTTTTAAATTATATCCAGAGTATGTTAAAAGAGGTCATACTATTGCAAATCATACATATACACACGCAATAAGATATGGATTATATAGCAGTGCTGATTCATTTATTAAGGCAGTTAAAGATCAGGAAGAACATGTAAAAAAATATGCATATGGTTATATTACTAATATTGTTAGATTCCCCGGTGGTAGTTCTACCGCTAGAAGTTTAAAAAGTCCCATTATAGAAAAATTAAGAGAAAACCATTATGGTTATGTAGATTGGAATGGTTATGATGGAGATGGTGGTATGTTATCATCTAAAGATGAAACATGGAATAATTTTATATCTACAATAAATGAGAAAATAGAGGTTATTCTATATCATGACTATAGTAGATATACTACCGCTCTTCTTCCAGAAATGATTACTTATTTAAAAGAAAATGGATATATATTATTACCATTATTTTATGAAAGTGTTATGATAAAAAAATAGAAATTAATTTCTATTTTTTTAATAATTACCAATTTTTGATAAAAATGTTTTTAATTTATCATCTTTTGGATTTTCAAATAATTCTTTACTAGATCTATCTTCTTTTATAATACCATCTGATAAAAATATAACTCTATTACAAAAACTTTTTACAAAATTCATTTCATGAGATACTACTAACATCGTCATACCATTATCTCTTAGTTTTCTCATTAAATTAGTTACTTCACCTATCATTTCTGGATCAAGGGCACTTGTAGGTTCATCAAATAATATTATTTCTGGATTCATTATTAATGTTCGTATTATTGCAACTCTCTGTTTTTGACCACCACTTAATCTATTTGGATAACTATACATTATATCTTCTAAGTCTATCTTTTTTAATAATTCAGTCGCTCTTCTTATAGCTTCATCTTTAGACATAAGTTTTAATGCTACTGGAGATAGTATTATGTTTTCTAATACATTCAAATGATTAAACAAATTAAATTGCTGAAATACCATACCTATTTTTCTTCTTGTTATATTATGTTTTTTATTATCTACTAAATTATCTCCATCTAATACTATTTCTCCACTAGTAGGAATTTCTATTAGATTAATACATCTTAAAAGAGTACTTTTACCACATCCTGAAGGACCAATAATACCAATTACATCACCTTTATTAACATTTAAATTAATACCATTAAGTACTACTTTATTATCAAATTTTTTAGTTAAATTCTTAATTTCTAGCATTATTTAACCTTCTTTCCAGTACATTAATTAATTTACTTAATATAACAGTTATTACTAAATATATTAATGCAATTATCATAAGTGGGAAGAAATAATCATAAGTTCTAGATGCAATTATATCCGATGCTTTTGTAAGTTCTATTATTCCTATATATGCTCCTATAGATGTTTCTTTTACAAGTGTTATAAACTCATTACCAAGTGCAGGAAGTATATTTCTTATTGATTGCGGAAGTATTATTTTTTTCATTACTTGTGAATATTTGAGTCCAAGTGCATATCCTGCTTCCCATTGACCTTTATCTATTGATGAAATACCAGCCCTTATTATTTCAGATACATATGCTCCACTATTTATACCAAAAGCCATAATACCAACTAGTACCATGTTAATATCCATACTTCTAAATATTACATAATATATAATCATTAATTGTAATGTCGATGGCGTTCCCCTTATTACTGTTACATATGCTTTTGATATTAAATGTAATATTTTTAATTTACCAGTATTCTCATATATATTATTTGATATGGCACTTATTGTACCTAACAATATACCTATTAATACTGCCCCTAATGCTATTAAAAGTGTATTTTTCAAACCCTCTAATATATATTTATATCTAGCATTATATATAACACTATCATAGAATTTACCTAATATTCCACTAGATTCTTTTTTGGATTTAATACCCATGTGATTCAATAAAAATTCATCTATTTCATTATTATTTTTTAAATCATTTATCACTTTATTAATAGTTTCTAATAATTCAGTATTACCTTTTTTAACTATCATCCCATAACTATCCGTTAATAATTCGTTAGGTAATATCCTCATATTATCAGTAATAAGTTTACTAGCAGGAATTTCATCCATTACAACAGCATCTACTTTATTATCCTTTAAATCCTCTATTGCTGCCAAAAACTTTTTTTCACGTATTAATTCTACATCCTTATAATTTTCTGTTAAATACGTATCTGCTACTGACCCAAGTTGTACTGCTATTTTTTTATTATTAATACCTTCTGTATTATAAATATCACTATTATTATTTACTATTACTACTTGTTTTGAATCAATATAATTAATAGTAAAATCTACTTCTTTACTTCTTTCTTCTGTATAACTTATCCCTGCTGCTCCAAAATCACCTTTTCCAGTTTTCACCTCACTTATTATTGAATCAAAAGCAACATCTTTAACAACAAGTTTTTTACCTAAATAATCTGCTACTTTCTTTGCAATATCAATGTCCACACCAACTATTTTATTGCCTTCATAATATTCATAAGGTGCAAAACCCGCCTCTGTTACAACAATAAGTTCATTATGTTTACTACTACATCCTGTAAGCATAAATATACTTAATACAATTAATAATACTTTCTTCATATACTACCTCTACTATAATAATACCACATAAATAAAAAAAAGTAGATATAATCTACTTTTTTCTATAACATTATCATTGCTAAAGTAAGTACTAAAATATTTGCAAGGGCAATACAAACAACTATTTTAGCAACCCATTTTAACCAAGTAGTATATTCAACTTTTGCAAGTCTTAATCCTCCCATTATAGCACCACAAGTTGGTGTAAATAAATTTACTAATCCATTTGCTGCAACCATACCCATTATAGTAGCTTCAACTGAATATCCAACATTTTGTGCAAGTGGTCCCATTATTGGTGTAGAAAGTGATGCAAGTCCACTTGATGATGGTACTAATACAGATAATACTGTGTGTAGTAAATAGTTAAGCGGTGCAAATACACCTTTTGGCATATTTTTTAAAGCTTCTGCTGCATTAAATATAATATAATTATCCAAATGAGTTTGTGTCATAAGTACAGATGCTCCTCTAGCTATTGCTATAACTAAGATAACACCAACCATATCATCAGCACCATCTACAAATACATCAACAAAATCTCCTTCACTCATTTTATTAACTATACCTATTATAATAGTCATAATTAAGAACCATAATGTTGATTCTTGGAAATACCATTCTCCTAGAGGATATCCTGTAATTGCAGACATTATTTTTCCTTTTTCAAATAATGTTACTCCAAAATCTCCCCAAGGTATAAATCCTATAATCATTACAACAAATGTTAATAAGAATAGTATTAATGTAACCTTTTGTCCACCTGTTAATTTAGCAGCTTTTCTTTCTTCATTTATTCCATATTTTTCATTCATTGATTTTTGTTCTTGTAATGATAAGAAAGTTGATCCTTTTTTCTTAATAACTTTTCTAGCATAAAGCATTACAAATATTGTTGCAATTATATATGATGTAATCCATAATGCAACCCCAATACCTATAATTGCACCTTGATTAACTGTTATACCTTCTGGCAAAGCATCAATTGCAGCACCTACTGCAAATGGATTAATAGTAGAACCTAAAACCCCGACACCAGCCCCTAATAACACTGTTGCTGAAGCAACTATAGTATCCATTCCTGCTGCCACCATTGCTACTGATAATATAGCATAGAAACCAACTGTTTCTTCAAGCATACCATATGTTGTTCCACCAATTGAGAATAAGAACATCAAAATAGGTATTAGTACTAATTCTTTTCCTTTTAATTTTCTTATTAATACTTCAATTCCTGTTTCAAGTGCTCCTGTATGGGTAACAACTTTTAGGAATCCTCCTAATACAAGAACGAATAAGCAAATATCAATTGCATCTGCAAATCCTAATATTGGAGCAAGTAAAGTTTGCGATAGTGTTGCTCCAATTACTCCACTACCATCAACTAATTTTTCACCAACAAATTTTGCTTCTGGTAAGAAATGTGTAATAATTGCCAACACAAATGTTAAAAGCAAAATTATAGTGAAAGCAGATAAAGCAAATACTCTTTTTTTCTTTGGTCTTGCTCTTTCTTCTGAAACTTCCATACTTCTATTTACCTCCTTCTATGGTTGTACCAGTTTTTCCTTCTATTGCAAACTTGGCTTTTGCTAAAGATGTTATTATTGCTTTGCCCTTACTATGTTTAGCAAATTCGATACATGCTTCTATTTTAGGAAGCATAGATCCTTCAGCAAACTCCTTGTTCTCAATACATTTTTTAGCTTGTGTTAAATTTAATCTATCTATTTTCTTTTCATTAGGTTTATTAAAATTAAGTGATACTCTATTTACAGTAGTAAGAATTAATAGAATATCTGCTTTTAATTTAATTGCTAATAATGAACTTGTCCTATCTTTATCTATTACTGCGTCTACACCTTTATATCCAATTCTATCTTTTATTACTGGAATACCTCCACCACCACATGCAACTACTATATTCTTATCTTTAATTAATTTTTCTATTGTTGATAGTTCACAAATCTTAATTGGTTTTGGAGAAGGTACTACTTTTCTATAACCTCTTCCTGCATCTTCTTTAAATATGCCTAATCCTTGTTTTATAAATGTTTCTGCTTCTTCTTTTGTATAAAAATTACCTATTGGTTTAGTGGGATTTTTAAAAGCATAATCATTTTTATCTACTAAAACTTGTGTAATTACTGCTGATACATTCTTTTTTATTTTTCTTCTTTCTAATTCCTTCTGTATTGATTGCACTAAATGATAACCAATATAGCCTTCACTCATTGCACCACATTCTGCAAAAGGAAAATCTAACTTACTCATTTCTTTATAAATTATTCCTACTTGTGGACCATTACCATGTGTAATAACTATCTCATGACCCATATCTACTAAATCAACCAATCTTTTTGCTGTTATTCTTGTATTTTTTAATTGTTCTTCTACTGTATTACCTAGTGCATTACCACCAAGTGCAACAACTATTCTCATTCTTTTAATGTCTCCAACATTACAGCTTTAATTGTATGTAATCTATTTTCTGCTTCTTCAAATACTCTTGATTTAGAAGATTCAAATACTTCATCAGTAACTTCCATTTCAGTAATACCAAATTTATCATATATTTCTTTACCAATTTTAGTATCTATATTATGAAATGATGGCAAGCAATGTAAGAATATTGCATTTTTATTTGCATTATCCATTACTTTTTTATTAACTTGATATGGTTGTAATAATTTAATTCTATTTTCCCATAATTCCATTGGTTCACCCATTGAAACCCATACATCAGTATATAACACATCCACATCTTTAGTAGCTTTCATTATATCTTCTTCTAATCTTATAGTACCACCTGTCTCATTACAAATATTTTTACAAATACTAACTAATTCTTCATTAGGAAACAATTCTTTTGGTGCAGCACATACAAAATTCATACCCAACTTTGAACATACTACCATAAGAGAATTACCAACATTATTTCTTGCATCTCCGCAAAAACATAATGTAATACCTTTCAATTTTCCAAATTCTTCTTTAATAGTCATTACATCCGCTAACATCTGAGTTGGATGAAATTCATTAGTAAGACCATTCCACACAGGGACAGATGAGTATTTTGCTAAATCTTCTACTATTGTTTGATCAAATCCTCTATATTCAATTCCATCATATATTCTGCATAATACTCTTGCCGTATCAGCAATTGTTTCTTTTTTACCAAGTTGTGAACCAGTAGGTCCAATATAAGTTGCTTGCATGCCTAAATCTACTGCACCTGCTTCAAAAGAGCATCTTGTTCTTGTAGAATCTTTTTCAAATATTAATGCTACCTGCTTACCTTTTAAATATCTATGTGATTCATGGTTCCTTTTTTGTTTCTTTAATGTACTAGATACAGTTAACAAATGATTTATTTCTTTTGGAGTAAAATCTAATAATTTTAAGAAATCTCTACCTCTTAAATCTACCATTCTACATCCTCCCTAACTAAAGGCATACTCATACATCTAGGTCCACCTCTACCACGTGATAATTCAGCACCATGTATTTCTATTACCTTAATTCCTTCTTTTCTTAATACATCATTTGTTACATTATTTCTATCATATACAACTACTACACCTGGAGCAATACATAATGTATTAGAGCCATCATTCCATTGTTCTCTTTCTGCAGCTACTTTATCACCACCTGCACATGGGATTAATTTTACTGGATGATTTAAATATTTTTCTAATATCTTATCTAATGGTGCATTTATTTCTTTTACATTTAAATCTTCAAATGTATTTGGATCAAATCCTTCAGTTATTTCAAATACTTGTAGAGTTCCCATAATACCAGGATGATATGTAAATGTATATTTATCTATTTGAGTAAATACTGTATCCAAATGCATAAATGCTCTAGATGAAGGTATATTAAATGCTAAAATAGTATCTATCTTACATGCAGGATCTTTAAAATAATTTTTTGCTAATTGATCTATTGCTTCAGGTTGTGTCCTTTGACTTATACCAATAGCAACGGTATGCTCATTTATATTTAATAAATCTCCTCCCTCAGTATGCCAATCATAATTTCTATTATAATAGAATATTGTATTTTTATATTCTGGATGATACTTAAATACATATTCTGCATATATTGTTTCTCTATTTCTAGTAACAGAATACATTCTATGTAAATCTATTCCATCACCAACACTAGCAAAATTATCTCTTGTAAAATATAAATTTGGCATCGGGTCAGCTATAAACTCATCCGGATTATTAATCATATCAACAAGAGTTTTTTCAACTTCTCTTTCTTTTTTTGGAATGTCTCCAACTTGAATACCTTCCATAGTTTTTAATACCAAATCCTTTGGATTTTTAAAACTATCTAAATATTCTTTAACTAGTGTTCTATACTTAATAGTATTTATACCAGCTTCATCCATAAATTGATTAACAAACTTTTCTCTTATATCTTTATTAGATAAAACGTCAGCTACTAAATCCTCTAAATATACAACCTCTACACCATTATCAGTCAATGCTTTAGCAAAAAGATCATGTTCCTTTTGAGCATCTGGTAAATATGGTATATCATCAAATAAAAGTCTCTCTAGTGTATCTGGTGTTAAATTTAATAATTCATTGCCAGGTCTATGTAACAAAACTTTCTTTAATTTTCCAATTTCACTTGTAACGTGAATACTACCCATTTCTATTCCTCCTATTATAATTGTATTATATCACTTATATTAATTAAAATAAATAAAAATGACTATATTTAGTCATTTTGTTTTGCTTTTATTATTTCATAAGTAATACACATATTACCTTCTAATATACTATTATCACTACATACATATCCATCTTGTTTTTCAATAGTATTATTCATATTTATACATCTATCATTGTTTACTAATGTATATCCATCTTTACAATATCTTTCATGTAATACATCTTGAATATGTTCTTTTATACATTTTTTATCTTCCAATTTAAAACCATCACTACATTTATAACCTTTTATTTCAGGCTCAGTATATGTAAATGTATCTGGGCATAAAGAAACATATGTGTCCTTAGACTTTTCATATATATTACCATCTGGACATACATATTGATCATATGTATCTTTTGAATAACACCAGCCATTTACTACTACATCACTACCTGGACATCCTCCATTAATAAGAGGTGCTGGTCCATTATAACATACTCCACCAATCATTATATGACCACTATTAGTTAAACATCTTAATGTAGGTGCTTTACCTGTAGATTTATCAATGCAGTAATATTTATCATTATCTTTTGAACCGATAGGATTTACATCCCCCTTTTTCATTAATTCACCAGTAGTACATTTATATTCTATTTCACTATCTATAGTTTCAGTAAGTACACATTTGTCTTCTTTTAAACTAAAAGCATCAACGCATATAGATTCTTCTTTTTCTTCTATGCCTACTTCTTCATAACATATACCTTCATATTCATAATAACCACGTGGACATACATTACCCTTTGATGCAGGTTCTTTACTAATTTCTTTAAAACATTCATTACCTCTTAATGTATATCCGGAATCACAATAATTACCTGTCTCTTTAATATTATCTAATTCTCTAACATCTTTTTCTATTAAATTTTCAGTAGATATATCTTCATTTTCTTTCTTTATCTCATTAACATATGCTGCTTTAGCAGGACTTATATTATATTTTTTTGCAAGTTTTTCATCTTCCTTACTTATATTTTCAATCACAATAACATTAGTAGCAATTTCTTTTTCGGTAAATTTTTTATTTACAATATCTTTTACCTTTTCATTATTAACACTGTCACTACTATGTACAAGTATTGTTACTTCATCTTCTTTAGCGTACCCTTTTTCAACTACATTATCTGCAATTACAGTTACTACTTCATCAAGTTTCATATTATTAAATTTAAAATCAACAATTTCTTTAGCATCTTCATTTAATGCTGTTACACTTTTTACTTCATCTTTTTTATTTATTTTAAGTTCAATACTTGGATTTATATCCAAAGTAATTGTAGATAACTTCTCACCAAAAATAGTAAATCTTAGAACTAATAAAATAACTACTAATACTACTGCACCTATAATTAATATTTTCTTTTTCATATATCCTCCTACTTTAATTATATCAATTCTTTTTTATTATATCTAATATATGTACCAGTTATAAATATAATAGATATTAATAAACTTATAATTATATTAATTGGATTAATAGAAATATTTGATATAACATTTCTAGTGTCTGCTAATGTATAAATACTAAAATATTTAATAAATTCTACATTAGATGATAATTCAGATAATACACTAAATAAATAAAATATAAATACCATACCTAAACTTATACCAACTATTCCTTTAGTTTTATGTAAAAATGTTGATATAAATAAATTAATTGCAAATAATGGTAATCCAATAAATATTGGTGTAATACTTAATAATATAAATTGTTTGTGTTCAAAAGAACAACTTAATGATAAACCAATATAATTAAATATTCCTAATATTAGTACCATTGATAATATATAAAGAATACTTACTAATATTTTATTAGTTATTATCTTTGATCTTTTTATAGGTAATGATCCTAAATACTCTATAGTTTTATCATTTTCTTCTTTAAGTAATATATTTCCACCTAATATAGAAGAATAAAAACCTACAATTAATAATATAAACATAAATCCTTCAGTTTTAAACCATCCATATGATGTTTCAATTGAAGACATATCCATATTAAATGCCTTTAATACTTCTTCTGGAAAGACTTTCATAAGTTCATCCATACTTTTCATAGTTTCATCTGTAATAATATATGGATATATTAAATAAACAAATAAAAACATAACTATTAAAATAGATAACCAAATTATAAAACTTTTTAAATTTACTTTAAATTCTCTTTTTATCATATAATCACCTACTTATAATAATTCATAAATAAATCTTCTAATGGTATTTCTTCTATTAATAAATGTTCAATATTGTATTTACTTAATTTATTTATTAATGTATTAAAATCCATATTATTAATAAATACTATCTCATTATTAGATTCCTTATATATTTTTAATTTTAAATCTTTTTTAATCTTATTTATATCTTTAGATATAATTTTTAAATATGTATAATTTTCTTTTCTAATACTCTCAATAGAGTCTTCTTTAATAATCTTCCCATCTTTAATAAAACCAACCTTATCACAAATATTTGATACTTCACTTAACACATGTGATGAATATAATATTGTTGTACCTTTTTCTTTTTCTTTTAATAATAGTTCATGAAAAATATTCTGCATTATTGGATCAAGACCACTAGTAGGTTCATCAAGTATTAATATTTCTGGTTCATGCATTAGTGCAAGTACTATACCTACTTTTTTTAAATTACCCAATGATAAATCTTCTATTTTTTTATTTACATCTATTTTTAATAATTTTACCAATTCTTTTTTTCTCTTATCAAAATCTTCATTATAAAATGATTCATGATAATTAAATAATTCTTTAACTGTCATATCACCATATAAATTTATTTCACTAGGTAAATAACCTATTTTCTTTTTTATATTTCCATCATTAGAATCTAATTCTTCACCATTAAAATAAATATTACCACTAGTCTTATTAATCAAACCCATAATAGTTCTTATAGTAGTAGATTTACCAGCACCATTAGGTCCAATAAAGCCATATATATCACCTTTATTTAATTTTAATGATACATCTTCTATTCCTCTATTATTTCCATAATATTTTTTTAAATGTTTAAGTTCTATAATACTCATATTATCACCTATTAAAATTATATCATAAAAAAGATTAAGTATTAACTTAATCTATACTGATAACTTATTAAATCTTTTAGTGCCTTTATTAATTAAACATAAATATAAAATAATATCTATAATTATGTATACTATTACTTCAATAATTAATAATAAAATAGAACTTATATGATTAATTGCTGCATATATAATTCCAATATTTATTATAGCAAATATTATACCTAACATAACTGATACTAAGGAACTTGTACTTTGCTTTACTATTTCAGTAGCATTATCAGCATCTAATTTAGGATATCTCAAATTAACTAATATACCTATAAAATGAGATACTAATGGTACTAATACTAATAATAATAACAATAATATTGACTCAATAATACTTATTTTAAATTTAATAAATAATATTATATTTCCAATTAATAATATTGGAGTTGTTATTATTAAACATGCATATATTTTAGACATTAATATTGTTTCTACTTTAACTGGTAATGATTTAAGTATATTAATACTTCTTCCTTCTAAACTAATTACTGAATTAGTAATAGAAGTCATATATCCAGTAATTAATATTAATGCTAATATTAATATTGATAAATTATTCATTATTAAATCTTTAGATATACCAAGACCTGTTTCTTTATTAGTAACAAATGGTATTAAACTATCAAATTTAAATACTAATGCAAATACAAATATCATAAACATTATAAGTCCAAATCCAGAATTAACTATAAATACTGGTGTTTTAAAAAATGTATTTAATTCTTTTTTTACTAATGATTTAGTCTTAGATTTAGATCTAATTGTTAAATTACTTACATTTACTTTATTAGTTGTTCCAACACTTTTTAATCTAGAATTAATTTTAAAATAGAATTTACTTAATACATAGATAGATATTATACATAATATAATATTAACTAAGATATATATTAATAAATCAATAATATTAAACTCAGCAATTAATTTAACATATACTCCAGCAGGATAATATATTTTTGTTATTAAATCATTTAAACTAGTTGCATTCTTTGCTAAATGTTTAATAAAGTCACTCATTTTAAATGAAAGAGCAAATATAAATAATAAAAGTACAATAGCTGTTATTATTTCAACTAAATTTTTATATTTAAATTTACTAGATAAACTGGATGTAATGGCGCCTATAAAACATGATATTATAATTGGTATTATTGGTAATGTTAGTAACATAATAATACTTAATATAATGTATGTTACACTTATTGATTTTATAAAAATTACATATACTACCATAGCTGGCAACATAAATATTGAATTAAATAATAATTCAAATATATAAAATTTAAATATTCTAACAAATAAAACTGTTCTTCTTTTTATCGGTAAAGATAACAATAAGTTATCATCTTTACAATTAAATATCAATGAACTTGCTTTATATACTCCTTCTGTAAGTGTTATAAAAAATGTACCAAATATGAATAATGATAATATAATATATTCCAAGTGTAGAGGTGCTAGTTTTTCAAACATTTGGTATGAACTAGCGCCTATTGTAAACATTAAATATATTGCTAAAATTATTGGAAGTAATATTGAAAACTTTTTATTTTTTGTTTTTATTTTAAAAAGATTCATATCACTAGTCATACAAGCTTTTATTAGTGAAATTAACTTTTTCATTATTTTTCCAACTCCATAAATACTTTTTCCAAAGATTTATCGCCTTTAATCTTTTTCATATCACCACTTTTAACTAATTTACCATTTTTTATAATAGCTACTTTAGAACATAGTTTTTCAGCAACATCTAATATGTGAGTTGAATAAAATACTATTTTCTTTTCTTTAATCATTTCATTTAATACTTCTTTAATATCAAATACTGCTTTTGGATCTAATCCTACAAATGGTTCATCCATAATAAGAATTCTTGGATTATGACATAATGCAGATATTAATACTATCTTTTGTTTCATACCATGAGAATAACTCTCAATAGTATCAGTTAATTTATCTTCCATATCAAATAATTTTGAATATTTTTTAATATTCCTTTCTCTAGTTTCTGTATCTATATCATACATATCACATATAAAATTAATATAATCTATTGCCCTCATATGTTCATATGTTTCTGGACTATCTGGTACGAATGCCATTAGTTTTTTACATTCAACAGGATTATCTTTAATAGACATACCATCTATTAATATATCTCCAGAATCAAAATCATGTATACCTACCATTGATTTAATTAATGTAGTTTTACCCGCACCATTATGACCAATAAATGCGAATATTTCACCATCTTCTACATTAAAAGATACATTATCTACTGCTAGTTTATCACCATATTTTTTTGTTACATTTTTTATTTCTATCATATTATTCTCCTTTCAATTTATTTAGTTCAATCCACACTAATGGAGATACATCACTTTCTTTTAATTTATTTATATCATACCAATTAGCTCCTAATGAATCATAACCATCAAAATCAGATTTTAAATTGTTTCCTTTTAAAGTTACTGTATAAAATATTCCTATATGATGCATATTCTCTTCTATATCATTATGAACCCAATTTACAACAATAGATTCAGAATCAAATAATTTATAATCTTTTATATCAACATTTAATTCTTCTTTTATTTCTCTTTTTAATGTTTCTTCCGGTCTTTCACCATGTTCAAAACTACCACCTGGTAGATCTAATTTACCAGTATATGCACCTCTTGATTTTAAAACTAATGCTATTTTATTATCTTTAATTATTAAACCATATACCCCTAAATGCCTAGTTTCTTTCATACTCTCACCTATAAATATTATAGCATAAAAAAAGACTATAATAATAGTCTTTCATTAGTTATATTAATCAACAACTTTTTTATTTTTTGTCATTATAGCAAATATAATAACTACTATAAGTGCACTAATTTCAATTAATAATGCTTTAAGTAAAGTGTCACTTATATTGTTTTTTTCTAAACGATTTACATTTACACTAGAGTCATTAAATGTAATTTCTTCTCCACCAGTATAACTATTTATATTTGTATATAATCCATTAGTTTCTTCACCATCAATAGTTCCACCTGTATATATTTTATAGGATTTATAATCTAAATTGCTACTACTATATACCATATTTTGAATATCTCTACTTGTTTTAAAAGCAGTTATTATATTATCATTTTGATCTTTAATTACAATTAATGTATCTGCATTTAATTCACCTCAAATATAATTATTAATTTAAATATTAAATAAACATTAAATATTATAATTTTTTTATAGTAGTAAGCATTCTAGGATGATATCCTTGTTTAAAATAAAACTTTAAGGCCATATCATTATATCCAAATACATCTACCAATATATATTCACATTTCATTAATTTAAAATATTCTTCCATCTTACTTATTAATGCTTGACCTACTCCATTACTTCTTATTTTAGAAGTTACAACCAATTCAGTAATTACACCTCTTTTTGGACATTTATAATCCAAATAATCATATTCATTATACTGTGAAATAGTTCCCATTATTAAACCTACTATTTTGTTATCACTAACTGCCAAATAACACTTCCCATTATTTTCTTTGACATCCTTTAAATCAACTAATGCCATTTTATCTCTATATTCTGGATGTAAATGATCTAAATGATCCATATCAATAGATATTATATATTCCTCTAATTCAACCAATAAATCTCTAACATCTTCTAAATATTTATCTTCATATTCAATTATATTCATAATATCACCACTTTAATTATACTAAAAAGACTAGTTTTACCTAGTCTTAATTATATAATCATTTTTTTAAGTATAGTTTTTTAATACATTATTTACACATAATACATACATTTATTTACTACCTTTTAATCTTTTTATCAATATTCTAATGGCAAATCAACTTACCAGTATTAGAATCTGACCCATATATTGTACAACTTGTTTCATAATGTAATGCAGTATAACCAGATGTTTTAGAATTACCATTATAATGCCCATCTGTACACCAATAATTATGTCCATCAGATAGAGTTTTACATTGATCTGCAGTAAATATTTGATTTAAAACGCCAATATTATTTGTATGGTATGCTCCATCTGTAGATCCTTGAATACAATAAATTGTATAATCCTTTAAAATACATGAATATGCTTTTGAAATAGTATTACCTGAAAGTACTAATCCGAAAAAATTATGTCTTTGTTTTCCACCTGCTGTTTTTAATTTGTTGATATCATTTGTATAATCGCTAGGAGATAATGTATCACCCAATTTTTTAGCTTTGTCACCTTCATCGCTGAAATAAGCATATACGCATCGTTCGCAATTGACTACTTTTTCTACAGTAATTCTTTCATTTTTAACTGGTGGGCTGTTGTCTTCATCATCAATATCAATAATCTCATCATCATCTACTATGACATTATCAGATGTATTAGAATTATTATTGTCATTAGTTTGAATTGAATTAGAATTATCATTTAAATTATTATTCAAATTCTTTTCCTTTCCACAACCCACTAACATTAAACACATAACAATAGTCAATAGACCAATTAGAAATTTGTTTTTCATTAAAGCTCCTCCTTGTATATATTTTATCATATAACTATATTTTTTTATTATTATATTTTTATAAAAGTGTAGATATTTTTAACAACTTTATAAAAGGAACGGAATTTCTTAATGTTACGATTATTTTATTTATTACATAGTTCTAATATTTTTTTCATTGTATTAGCTGTTCTAATTGTTATTTGATCTTTAATCGATTCAGTTGCAGTTCTTTTCCACCAATTAGATTTTTTATAATTGTTTAAATCAAAAGACCAAAAAATA
>CACZSX010000031.1 GCA_902783915.1 uncultured Erysipelotrichaceae bacterium
TTGCTTTTTCTTCTAATTTTTCTATTGTTTTATTACCAATACCTCTTTTAGGAGCATTGATAGCTCTTAGTAAACTTACATCATCATCTTTATTATTAATAAGACGTAAGTATGCTACTAAATCTTTTATTTCTTTTCTATTAAAGTATGCATAAGAGCCTACTACTTTATATGGAATAGTATTTTCTATAAAACCTCTTTCAATTGATTGAGATTGAGCATTAGTTCTATATAATACTACCATTTCTTTATAAGGTATTCCTTCTTCTTTATATTGTTTTATTTCACTAATAATATTATATATTTCATCTTTTTCATCATAACATCTTAAATACTTAATTTTAGAACCAGTATCATTATCAGTCCATAAGTGTTTATCTTTTTTCTCTTTATTATTTTTAATTACACTATTAGCTGCTTCTATTATCCTTTTTGTAGATCTATAATTTTGTTCAAGTAATATTACTTTTGCATTATTATAATCTTTTTCAAAATTAAGAATATTTTTAAAATTAGCTCCTCTCCAAGAATATATACTTTGTGATTCATCACCTACTACACATATATTATGATATTTTTCACTTATCATTTTGCTAAGAGTATATTGTGCTTCATTTGTATCTTGGTATTCATCTATAAATACATATTTATATCTATTTTGATAATGTTCTAATGCCTTTTTATCTTTTTTAAACAATTCTATAGGCATCATTAATAAATCATCAAAATCTACTGAACTATTCTTTTTTAATCTATCTTCATATTTTTCATATACTTTTACAATAGTTTTATCTATATCTGTTCTTGCAAATACACTATATGCTTTTGGATTTAATAATTCATTTTTAGCATTACTAATTTTATTTTTAATAGTTCTTGGATTATATATCTTATCATCTAAATTCATATCTTTTAGTATCTTCTTTATTACAGAAATACTATCTTGTTCATCTAATATTGTAAAAGAACTATTTAAATTAAAGAATTCATGATTTTCTTTTATAACCCTGAGTCCAAAAGAATGAAATGTAGATATCTGCATACTTCTTACATCATCTTTAATTAATGATTCTAATCTTACTTTCATTTCTTTTGCTGCTTTATTAGTAAATGTAATGGCAAGTATCTCCCAAGGATTTGCTTTTTTTTCTTCTAGTAAATAAGCAATTTTATAAGTTATTACTCTTGTTTTACCACTACCTGGTCCTGCTAATATAAGAATTGGACCATCAGTAGTTAATACTGCTTCTTTTTGTGTTTCATTTAATGTATCTAGATTCATAACTACTCCTTTACTAATTAATAAGTATATATATTCTACCATATAAATTAAAAAAATAGTTAAAATTAATTAACTATTTTCAATCATTGTACCTAATTTTACTTTTACTTCTTTTATTTTATTATCTCTTAATATTTTAATAGTTATATTATCTCCTACTTTATATTTATATAGTTCAGCTCTAAAATATGCTATATTTTCTACATCAGTATTATTTATAGAAAGTATTACATCGCCTTTTTGCAATCCTGCTTTATTTGCGGCAGTATCTTTATATACTTCAACTACAACTACACCTTTATCAATATCACTATTTAATACTATACCATTTCTATATAACAAATATGTATTATCTACATCAGACATACTTACACCTAATGCTGGTCTTTCAATCTTTTCGCCTTTTTCTAATTTTTCTGATATAGTTTTAACAAGCTCAATAGGTATTGCAAATCCCATACCTTCTACTTTACTTTGTACAAGTTTAAGTGAATTTATTCCTATAACTTCTCCATTTACATTAGCAAGTGGCCCACCACTATTACCTGGATTTAATGCTGCATCTATTTGCAACACTTCCATAACATATTTGTTGCTTGTAGTTATAGTTCTATCTTTTCCTGAAATTATGCCTTTAGTAACACTCCCCATATAAGATTTTCCAACAGGAGAACCTACAGTAAATACTGTATCTCCCAAATTAACATCTTTACTACTACCCAATTCTGCTACTTTTAATACAGATTTTTTATCTATACTTAATACAGCTATATCAGAAAATTCATCACTACCTAATAATTTAGCTTCAACTTCTTCGCCTTTTATATTTGTTATCTCTATCTTAGTACTGTTTTCTATTACATGGGCATTAGTTAAAACATATCCATATTTATCATCAGTTTTATATATAAAACCACTTCCACTACCAATTGCAGTACCATTTTTAGAAGATTCTATATATACAACTGCATCATATACTTTATCAATAGATTCCTTTAAACTATCTTTTTCACTAATAGAAACGGTTTTTACAGTTCTATCCACTTCTACTACTTTATCTAATATCCCACAATATTTTAGCGTTAATAGAGTACCTACTATACCTACTATTAATGAAATTATACATGTTAAAAAATATCCTTTAATCTTCATATTTCCTCCTATTTATATAAATTATTATCAATAATATATTTTATTATATCACTATCTAAATATTTGTCTAACATAGAATATTTATTGTCTTTTATTAAAGTTCTTATTTCTGTAGATGATACATTAAATTCTGTAAAATCATCACATAATATGAACTTATCTTTATCAATAATATATTCTTCTATACTAATATTATTTCTACCTAATACTATTACTTTATTCTTTAATATTTCATCTACATTTTTCCATAAATGAAAATTCTTTATATTATCTGCACCTATTATTAAGTATAAATCATTATACACCTTTTTTAATTCATTTAAAATCTCATATGTATAATTTAAATTATTTAAATTATCATTTATTAGTACTTTATCATTTTGGTAAAATTTAAGCATTTTTATTCTATTTTCTAATGAACAATTTATTTTTTTATTCCAATAATCACCAGTAGGAATAATTACTAATTTATCAACTACATTATTATTTATTAAATAATTAATAACATTCTTATGCCCAAGATGCACTGGATCAAAACTACCTACATATACACCAACTCTTAAACTCTCAACCTCTTTTTCCATACTCACCTCGAATATAATTAAACATTGTTTTATTAAACAAACATTAAATATTGTATATATAATTATACCACCATTTAAAGTCATTAACACTCATAAATTTTAAGAATATAATAATTTGAAAGGAGAATATATGAAAAAAAGAATTGTCATATTTAGCTTGTTATTTTTAATATTACTCACATATTTTATATTCTTTAAAAGGGACAATAAACAAAATAAAAAATTAAGAGTAGCAGAAGTAACACATAGTATATTCTATACTCCTCAATATGTTGCATTATCTGAAGGTTATTTTAAA